>CAVJLP010000012.1:2588-23810 GCA_963650525.1 Firmicutes bacterium CAG:534 | reverse complement strand
TTGTGCAAAGCTCCTTTTCTTTTCTAAAAATCCCTTTTGCGCCATTGCCGCTTTATAGGTTAGCTGCAAGCTTTTGTTAGCCACCGTATTGATGTTATCAGCAACATCATGGGCATTTACCGCGGTATCTAGCAAAAGGGATGCTAGGAGCAGTGCAAATATATTGATTTTTGCAAACATGCTAACCTCCTGCCTCTAGGGTCTAATTATCAATTGCCCCAAAGAGTCAAACATGAAACGGTGTTCATCAATCCCCATGGCCATCAAGGCTGCAAGCTGAGATGACAAGGGAAGTTGCTTTAGTTGAGCATGCTTAATTCTTGTTCTTAATAGATCTTGAATATTGCCTGAAGTCAAATTAAGCATAGCAATATCAAAGCCAATAGTTCCCTGACCTTGTTCTTCATGAGAATAGAGATCAACAAAGGATGGTGCCGTAAGCTCCCCCTCAAGTCTTAATCTCAAGGTTTCAAACAAGGGCTTTAAAAGTCGCTTTTGTGGATCGGCATCAGAGCTAATACCTAGATATAAAAGAAAATCAGTCCCCACAAAGGACGCCCCTAGCCCTTTTGTAAATACCACATCACCATTTGCATTAAGCCTTACCAAATCTGCAGCATAGCCATCACCAAAGCCGCGTACCATGGCCTGGTAGCTTGCATAAATTACCGGTGCCAAACGAGGTTCTGCTAACTCAATATTAGACACCGCAAAAGGAGGAATAGTAGATGGCTCTACCGTAGTATGCAGATCTTGCTTAAAATTACTTGCAAGTAATACCCTACCGCTTGACTCAACCTCAGCTGTACAATTGTTATACAAAAGATCAAGAGATGAGATGGCACTTTGATATACATCCACATCATTCCAAAGCCTTGAAGCCTCAATAAAGGTATAGGAGGCAAGCATTACCGCTTGCGTATCGGTATAACGCTCATCTGCTATGGGATAAAAAGTGGCTGGTAAATACTGCTTTACATCATTATTGCAAAGCACCTTACACCAAGTCTTGTACATGGCATCAAAGGAACTCTTGTCGTCATTTGCAACAGCAAGGAACATCCCGCGCGCCATATCTAAGGCTTTAATCTGTCCATTCTCTTCTCTTAAAACACCATCTGTTAGGTGTTTTTGCATGAACTCATCGTATGCACTCCAGCTTGAGGCAGAGGCAATGGCAGGTAAGATACAGGCGATAGCAACTATGGCTTTTAAAATTTTCATCTAACACCTCCTTACTGAGCATTACGCTTTTCATTTTGCTCAAGACGACTACGATGTAGGTATCGCAAAGCCTTATAGGCTAACAAACAGAAAATGGCACAGCACAACAAGGTAAGTAACATCAACATCCACGGTCTTTCAAGCAATAGATAGTAAAGGCGCTGATACCAAGGCAAATTGCCTGAGTAATAGCTCTCACCTACGTTATAGGATCGATTTTGCGAATCCTTCAACACTGAAATTGAGCCTGAGGGTAATACCTTAGTTTGAGAAACCACAGTCTGCGCACTCAAATCTGCCATACCATGAGCACTATCTGCTAGCATGGCGACCACTGTTCTATCCTTATTTAGAGGCGATCTAAAAGATACCAAGGCCCCTACTCCTTCAAAACCTGAGGTAGCAACCTTCTGTACTACAGGATGAGATGAGGACTCTTGATCACGCACTACACTGGTATCATCAAAGGAAGTAGCAATTGCTTGCTTAGTCTTAGTCAACACTACATTGACGTTATCACCACTGCGCAAACATTCAGGGATTTGACCTATAACCAAAATATCATTGTCCAAAAGTTCCTCAGCCTTAACCTCCCCTGTCAACACCTTAAGATTGTTAGCAGGATAGCCTAACTGCGAGCCAATGCGAGCTAGTATATTAAACAGAGCTGAAAGATTGCTTATCTCGGAAGGATCACTTACCACAGCAGTAGTTCTTTGCAGATCTGCATATATGGAGAAAGGATATCCACTTTGCCAAAACAAGGTTAAGTTGGGCATCTTGGTAAAATGATAGATGCCAGTAAAATCTAAGGTCGAATTAGGATCGATTTCAACTCTGTTGGGAATTGGCAAGGTGGTAATACACTCATCCTTCTTTGACTGGAAAGCCATAGCATAACGGAAGTCAAAGGTAAGCACGTTCTGCGGTCTTAAATAAGAGGTCTCAACCTTTGATCGCCCAAACAAATTTAAATTACCCGCAAGCGGCAGATTTGCTGAAATCACATCCTTTTCATGATCAGGATCCAAAGGATAAGAGCGGATCAAATGATCATTGATGATAAAGCGTAGCTGCGAGAGCCCATACTTCATCGGCTTTGAATACTTATAGATAAGGTTCATATTGACAAGTGAACCATCTGCAAAGTAAAGATCAGGTGGCAAATTGAGATCTAGCTTGATGGGAGCTGGAGAAAAGCCCTGCGCACTTAGCTGTCCATCTAATTTTGCCAAGGAGCCTAAGGTAAAGCGATGTGTAACATCTACCCAATTAGGCGCATCATAGGGATGTCTTTTTTCGATTTCTTGATAGTCAAGCACTCGCGATAACGAGCCATTAAAAAGAATATTTCCCATTGACAAGGCCTTAACTGCATAAATTAAGCCTTGCGCATCAGGTGCACTTATAATCAAAAGCTTATCGGCACTACGACCAGGCATGCCCATCATTTCAACAGTAGGCTTATCAACCCTCGCATGATCCTTTAAAAAATAAGGGCGTTCATCATTTGTCATAAACACAACTGCATGCCCTGTAGGCGGCAGGTTATCGATAAATACTGGATAATCCACACCGCGCCATTTGGTGATAACTCCACCAAAGGATGCAAAGAGAGAGGCGGCTTTCAAAGTGTTATTATCAGGGATCTTTGGAAAAATCACCGAAAGCAACGAGGTTTCATTCGTTGAGGTATTAAAAAAAGGCAAGGGGAAGAAAGCCAAATCATCGGCAATAACTAGCTGCTGCTTGGTTATATGCAATCTTGACTGCGCTGAAATATTTAACCAAATACACGAGTCTACCGGATTTTCACAGATATCTGTATAGTGACCGATAAGCTCAAACTCAAAGATGTTGTTATCCTTGAAGGTACGAGGATCAAGCTTTACCTCCTTGCAGATGCGATTACCAAGCTCCTGCTTTTCAATAGGCAGGCTTTGCTGCAAATAACCGTTTAAATAGACATTAAGTTGCGATCTTATAGGTATCAAGGCAGGAGAGGGGGTAAAGTAAAGCTCAATTGAAGCCTCTGTTACTAACTCATCACGACGCACAGCAAAATAAGCACTACGCCTTGAGGTTGCACCAGTTAAAGCAACACCACCGCTGTCATCAACCCAATCAAGCTTTGACAGCGGGATCTGTACTAACCTTGATGGCAAAACCTCAGTTCGCGTCACGTTATTTGCTCTATTTGCAAAAATAGCATCACTTGTGACAACTTGAGCCTCATCACTTATGGGAGCAACAGGAGCTGCCAACACAGACATACTGGTAATTACCGTACCTAATATCAAAGATTTTACATAGCTCTTCATACATCACATCCCAATTGAAGCCCTAGCTTTAAGTAAGGCCTGCCTATTACGCGGCTGAGGCAACAGACTAAAGACAAATAACAAGCACCATAAAATAGCCTTCACCGCGCTACGAAAGCCATAAGGTGCGTTATCTACCATTTTGGAATAGCCATTTAAACCAAAGACAAATAAGGTACGAATACCATTGAATAAGGTATCTTTAGGTAAATTTTCAAAACTATGAGCAAAGCGATCGGCTCTGGCAAAGGTACAACGTACGTAGTCAATCTGCTCATCCAAAGTGGCAAGCTTAATTACCAGTCCTAGGTGATTAGATCTTAAAAACTGTACTACTACTTTATAACTACGAGCATTCGCATCATCATCAAAGCGTAGCGCAAGCTCTTGCCCTTTTTTTAAGAGCTCACTTAATTTGTAGCCACCTAAATCATCCTGCAAAAGCCTAATTCCTAAGCCATCCTTTGAAAAATCAGTCACCATCACCTCAAAGCTTTCAAGAGGCGAGATTTCCAAAGTAGCCCTCATTTCGCATCTAACACGCGGAGAGTTACGTACCTGTCTAGCCTCTAACGCCACCGCAGTGGCTGCCCCTAGTATGAGGAGGTTATAGGTGACCCACGCAAGATTAATGAGGATGATAATAACCTCAGCATAAGGATCTGTTGCAATTTTTACTATGCCCCAAACAAGACCTGCAAAGTTCAACACGATAAGCAAAAGGTAGGGACGAGACACCGTCCAGTCAAACCAAGTCTTTTCATTAGCGGCGCCCTTAGCAGTTACATTAAATTTGCCAAGTTTTGGCGCAATCAAGGCCATAAGCGTTGGTAGCGTGATATACCATGACAATACGGTTTCATACACTACGCCCCAGAAATAAAAGCGCTTATTGCCCTGAATGCAACGATTAGTAATCATGGAGTGCGCCATATGCGGAAGTACATAAGCTAGGATAGCTAGGCCTGAGGCAAAGATAATGTAGACGTTAAAGAATAAATATGGCAAAGGCGCAATTAAGAAGATAATACGCGGAAGACCATGTAAAAAATGGATCATGGCATTGGCAAAACATAGACGTTGCGGCAGTGTCAAGCCCTTACCCTTAAAGGGATTATCGGTTCTGAAAATTTGGATCATGCCTCGAGCCCAGCGAATGCGCTGATTGATATGATCGGCAAGCGATTCAGTGGCAAGACCTGCAGATAAAGGCATGCTGATAAAAGCAGAGGAATAACCTTTGCGATTTAATCTTAAAGAGGTATGCGCATCCTCAGTGACGGTCTCAACTGCGATCCCTCCTATTTCCTCTAAGCTACTGCGGCGCAAAAGTGCACAGGAACCACAGAACATAACTGCATTCCAAGTGTCATTTCCCTTTTGAATAAAGTCATGGAACAAGGAATTCTCTGCAGGAATTTCACCATTTAATTCAAGATTCTTCTCAAAAGGATCATCTGAGTAAAAATGATGAGGAGTCTGAACTAAGGCAATTTTTTTATCATGTACCATCCACCCAGCAGTCATCTGCAAGAAGGCACGTACGGGCACGTGATCGCAGTCAAAAATGGCTATTAGATCTCCATGAGTCTGCTTTAAGGCATTATTGATGTTGCCAGCCTTTGCATGATCATGTACCGATCTTGCAATATACCCTACTCCAATTTCCTTGCAATAGTGTGCAAATTCCGTGCGGGAGCCATCATCTAACAGGTAGATCCTAAGTTTATCTTTTGGCCAATCAAGCCCTAAGGCTGCAAGCAAACATGGCTTTACTACCTCCAATGGCTCGTTATAGCTTGGAATAAAAATATCTACTGTGGGCCAGATGCCACTATCCTTAGGCAAAGGATAAGGCTTTCTATCTAAAACCCAGCTTACCTGGAAATAGGAGAGAACTAAAACTAAATATGCATACATTTCGGCAAGCAACAAGGTGATAGCGCAGCTCATGTCTACAGCATCATTTGTAAGAATAGTTTTGGTAGCACGCCAATAGATATAACGCGTTGAAATGATGATTGAAATAAACATCATCAGCATTAAGGACACACGATTTTTGGTCTCGCGCAAAAGCATAGCCAACGCCCACATCAATCCTACAAAGATGAATTGATAGCCAACGCTAAAGGGTTGAGTTACGGCAATAACAGAAACTACAAAGGATAAAATGAGTAAAAATTTGGCCAAACGGTGATGGCGCTTTGAGATAAGTCTTGCTCTCTTGCTGTCCCGCATAATATAGGAAGTAAAGCGTGAGGTCAGAGTAAGCAAAGGCATATAGCAATTTTCCTTAAATAGTCTGCCAAGCCTTGCAAACAAGGTAAATTGAGACTGCTCAAAATAGTTTTCATCGCGCGGCTTAAAAAGGATTAAATAAACACTTTGAACGATAAAACGTACTGGATCGAATAAGCGAGGTTTATTAGGATCTATTTGCGGATAAAGTTCAAAGAAATTGACCCTAAATTTTTTAAATTGCTTAGATTCAACAGGCAAGATCGCACACAGCACAATTATGCAAACAAGATTTACCAAGCAGACCAAAATACCATTGCCATTTGCTCGCCAACGTCTCCAAATTGAGATGAAGAAATCTAAGAACATCACTTAGTCCTCCTTCTCATCTAGGCGATGACACATATCAATAAGCTTAAAGGAAAGACGTCTAATATCTGCAGATGCGCGCGAGTAAGGCATAAAACGATTAAATGGCTGACGTTTTAAAAGGGATCTCATTACAGATTCATCAAAAGTAATTTTTTCCCGCAAAATATGCCCTGAGATTGCACTGTGCTCTAACATCAAACAGACGTCACGCATAACAGCAGAATTATTTAATAGCTTGTTTAATACAATAAACTCTTTTGCCGCAAACTCGCACTCATCTAGACGGATCAAGGTATTAGCATCAGGAGATGCCACTGTAAACACAAGATCTGAGTGCAGTGACGCCTCCTTTGCGCACTCATGCCTACGAGAACCTGTATCCATGAGCACGTAATCGACACCTCTTAGCTGTGCGAGCATCTCTAGACAATTTTTGATCCCTAAAATTTGCGCTTTCGTGTCAGTAGTATTAACCGTACCGCGAGGAAGAAGGTTGCACTTATCTATGCAATACATGGGATAGTCATCAACACTCTTGTTCTCACTTGCAACTTGAAAATAGCCTATATCCTGATGATCAACATTAAAGATGCATTCAAGAATGCTGTGACGGTGGCTTAAATCTGCATCAAGACAGAGCACACAATGACCTAAAATAGTTAAATCATAGGCAATAGCGGCACAAATGGTGCTAGTTCCTGCTTTCTCCTGCAGGCCTTGAAAACTGATAATCTTCATAAAACACCTGCATTTTTAAAAAAGCCTCGTAAGCTTAGAGAGGAAATTTTGATATTTGCTTTTTAAGGCAGTGAAGAGTGCCTCCTGCCTGCATTCAACATAGTAAGATAGCTTACAATTTTGAGAAGTTGCTAATGCTTTTAAATCATTAGCATTATTTTCAATAACAGGAGCATTAGTCGTTGCAATAGACACATCTTGCTCTTTGTTTATATCTCTAAGAGCGCTACGGTTATTCCCAGCAACCTTTTCTAGGAGATTTTTTTTATCTGCGTACAGTAGCGTGGATAAAGTCATACCCTACCTCCTAACGTTTGCTGAAACGTAATGTTTGTTTTGTATATTATTTTTATCTACATAAACAAAAATAGCACTTGTCTACAAAAAATACACTTTTTTTATGCCAAATTAATGTCATAATTTTTTTCACTTAATACAATTTTGCAAATAACAAATGGCTGTTTCTAGCTATCTTTCAAACAAGAAAAGAAAGAAGTATACTGAAAAGATCTCTGACATTTAAGAAATACTGGACTTATTTTTGCAAAGCCTTTTCTATGAATTAAAGAAAAAAGGCCCGGCAAAAACATGCTAAATAAAAAAGATAAGCACTTATTTGCTAATTTATAACGATTTTTTCCTATTTTTTCCGCTCTCCTATAAATAATCTGATGTTACCGCCTCAAAATCTGCTGATCTTTTTTTCCCTAAATTGAGATTTGAAAACATAAGTGTCTACCTACACATCATCGTAATGTGATATATTTCAAGGCAAAATTAAAATTACGATAAATATCATTTATTGAACACCATATGCAAAAAGAAGAAAGTAGCAACTTAGAATATCAGACCTTCAAGCAAAGTGCTGGACGGAAAACTGATACTTATCTACGTTGGAACCTTTTAAAGCGAGCAGATAACAACTCACAGCTAAATAAAGTTTTAGCAAAGAGTAGTGATGAGCTCTCACATAAGAGCACTGAGGCCTTTGAAGAAGAAGCTTTAGGCGCACAAACTCTTGTAAAAGATGTGGAAAAAAATGGTGTCACAGATAAAGATATCTTAGAAAAGAGTATCTTAAATAATAATGTATTAGATGCAGAAGAGAACACTTACAATAAAGGTTCAATTAGTTCTGACAAAGCAAAATCAGGATCTATCTTTGATGTACTAAAAAGCAAGAGAGAACATAGTACTAGCGTTTGCACTCCTCAAAATGATGTGAAGGACACAAGTGCTAATTCCAATGAGCAAATACAGCACATAAACTTTTCGCTACGCTCACAAAAAATACACTCACAGCAAACATCCTCAGCTCTTAAGCAAAGAGTGCAAGCATTAAAAGAAAAAGAGGAGAAAAAGCTATCAGAGCCTAACACCGAGGTGGTAGACGATACAAGAGATGAGATAGATGCTGAAGATAAAGCTAAGAGTGATTTAAATAACGAAGTTAATGCGTCAGTAAGCTGTAACAAATCTGCTACACCAGCCACTTATAATATTTTTAATACCCTGCAACAGAAAAACTCTGCCTTAATTATTCCTAAGGCCCAAGCAAGCGTATCTAGTGTTAATGAAATATTAAGCAAAAAAAATAGTCAAAAACCAACTATTGTTAAAAGCGTAAGCAAGCATATTGATTTTTCATTGCAAGCAAAGCAACTTCAGGCTAAACAACGCTCACTTGAGTTAAAAAAATCCGCTCATGCTTTAAAAAATAATACCAAAATTAGCGATCTATTAGATCCTAAGGGATCTGGCAGTAGCTCTCTTAATAATAATATCTATAAAAAACTGCAAGCTAAATCTAATGTGGCAGCAATCCAAGATATGCCCATAATAGCTAAGCCTAGGCCTGAAATGAGCTCAAGCAATGCCAGCATTGCTGATATTTTAAAAGGAGATAAGCAAGCTAAAAGACTTACCATTAGTAAACATGAGGCTGAACATATCAGCTTTAGTCTTTTAAACAAGGCCAAGGAGTCGGCACAAAGATCGCAAGAGCTAAGACGTAATACCCAGTCTACAAGTAGCCCATCTAGCATCATGCGTGCATTGGCAAATACCAACGATTTTGCTCAAAGCACCAGTAAGCCTTTGGTACAAAATACACAAGATACTAATGTAAATTGCAATTCCTTTAAGGCAAATCTCAATTTACAACACGGAGATTTCTCTTCGTTGTTTACCTGCAAACAAAACAGTACCTCGATCCAAAATGAGGACTCATTACAAAATATTTTCCATAGGATAGAATCATGCCAGTAATTTCAGTTTGCTCCCCTAAGGGAGGAGTTGGTAAAACTACCTTAGCTGCCAACTTGGCAAGTGTTTTCTCTCAGGCAGGAACGCGCGTTATTGCAATTGACTTTGATCCTCAAAATGCATTGCGCCTATATTTTGGAATACCTCTAAATGATGATAGCGGTCTCATCACCATTTTTAATGAAGATCCTGCAAGCTCTTGGATTGATGGTGTAATAAATACCAGCCAAAATCTCTTTGTGCTCCCCTTTGGTCGCTCAAATGCGCAGATGCGCAGTAATTTAGATACCACTTTGGCACAGGGCGATTACTTTACCAAATGTCAGGCAGCTTTGTTTAATAATCCAGACATACTCGTAATTGCAGATTTTGCCCCTGGATATTCTGAAGCACTAAAGGCCATTGCTCCGGTTACCGATATCTCCATAATTCCACTAGTTGCCGATGCCTCATCAGTATCCCTCTATGAAACGATAGAGAACAATGAGCTTATAGATGGGCCCTTAAATGAGCATCTTGGCCATCGCATCGTTTTAAATTGTATCGATAATCGCATCAAGCTTAACCGTGAGGTACAGGATTTTGCTAAATCTAATTTTCAAGGCAAACTTTTAGGCATGGTACATCAGGATACTTCTGTAGTAGAGGCGGCAGCTATGCAAAAAGCTATCGGAGCCTTTAATCAAAGTTCCTCGGCAGCCTTCGATATTGAAATTATTGCTCATAAGATAGCAACGCTCTTAGGCTTTGATGTCAAACAGGATACCATGCTTATAAATCCATTAAATCAAGGGGATGAGATGTAAATATGGGTAATACAATAAAAACACTATTAGCATTCCTAATTGCGCTACCTATTCTTTACTTTGTAGTAGTAACGCCTATGAGTGCTACCTGCCAGTACATTTTTTCACTGTGCACGATTGTCGCTTGCTTCCTTATTTCAAATGTCTCCAAAAAGCATTTTGTCTCCGTCATTTTGATCATAGTTTCTGTAACTATGACCACACGCTACATGTACTTTAGAGCAACCCAAACGCTAGTATTTGAATCATTAATTGAAGCAATTTGTGGCTACATTCTCTTCTTCTCTGAATGCTACATCTACATAATCTTGCTCTTAAGTTCCTTCCAGAATGTCTGGGCGCTAAAGCGTGAAGTAATCCCCATGCCAAAGGACATCAACGAGTGGCCGACTGTCGATGTGTATATTCCTACCTATAATGAGCCCCTTGAAATCGTACGCAATACCGTGCTTGCTGCTCAATGTCTTGAATATCCTCAAGATAAGATCAAGGTGTATATCCTAGATGATGGTCGCCGTAAGGAATTTGCTCAATTTGCAACTGAGGCCGGTGTAGGCTACATTACCCGTAACGATAATGCTCATGCAAAAGCTGGTAACCTAAACCATGCCATGAAATTAACTCACGGTGAATATATTGCCATCTTTGACTGCGACCACATTGCCACACGCATGTTCTTGCAAGATACCGTGGGCGCTTTCTTAGTTGATAAAAAGCTTGCCCTATTGCAAACACCGCATCATTTCTACTCACCAGATCCTATCCAAAGAAATCTCTATTTAGGACGAGATATTCCTACTGAAAATGAGCTTTTCTATGGCAACGTACAGCGTGGTAACGATAACTGGAACGCCACTTTCTTCTGTGGCTCCTGCGCGGTGATCCGTCGTCAGGCATTAGATGAGATCGGTGGCTTTGCTGTTGAAACGGTAACTGAAGACGCCCACACTGCACTACGTTTGCAACGTCGTGGTTGGAAGACTGCCTATCTTGATAAGATCTTAGCTGCAGGTCTGGCCACAGAACGAACTATTTTGCATATCATTCAGCGTAACCGCTGGGCCCGTGGCATGATCCAAATCTTCCGCTTAGATAATCCTTTGCTTGGAAGAGGCCTTAGCTTCCCTCAGCGTCTTTGCTACCTATCGGCTATGATGTACTTCCTCTTTGCTATCCCACGAGCGGTGTTCGTGGTGATACCTACGATGTACCTCACCTTTGGTATTAGCGTGTTACACGGCTCAGCATCACTGCTGTTTGCCTATGCCTTGCCTCACCTCTTTATGTCGTATTACACCTCCTCGCGTATTAACGGCAAGAGTCGCTACAGCTTCTTTGGTGAAATTTACGATATTTTGCTATCTTTCCCGCTTATCATTCCCTCAATTGCGGTAATGCTTTCCCCTCGTCACGGTAAGTTTAATGTAACCGACAAAGGTGGCACCGTGGAGAAGGCCTACTTTGACTTCCACGCAGTACGCGTACATGTTCTAGTAGCCTGCTTCCTAATTTTCTCCATTATTTTTGGTGTGGTTAAATATTTCCTGCCAGAATATTTCACCGTACAGTTAGGTGCAATCATTCTAAATGTCGCTTGGTGTAGCTTTAACTTCATATTGCTATTAGCCGCTATATGCGTAGCCCGTGAAACTCCCAACAAACGTAAAACACAGCGTCTATATTTAGCACTACCTGTACTAATCTATCAGCAATCAGGGATCTGTTCACGCTCCGTACTGCGTGATCTTTCCATGACTGGTATTCGCTTAGATAACGTAATTGGAGAAAAACTATTAAGTGAAGATCCTGTTACCGATATCGAAATTTCAACCGATCATGGTCCGGTTGTCATTGGAGTACAAATGATCTCCAATTCAGCTTATTCAGATCATCTACGCTTTAGCTTTGGTGAGGTTGATATCAATACCCGTCGCGAGCTTGTAAGACTACTTTACACTCGTCCTGATACCTGGGATAGAGAGCCTTACAAGCAGGACAATATCATCAAATCATTCTTTATTGTGCTTGCATGTATTTGGGATTCGTTAACCCGCAATCGCAAGATTAAAAAGGCCAAAACCGAGACCGTTAAGGCCAAGAGTGTTGCTGATGTTATTAAAGAAGAGAAAGAGCAAATGGAGGCTCAGGCATGAAAAAAATTCTAAGCACTTCGCTTATTGCTCTCTCTTTATATTCAGTAGCAATTAGCGCAGCTCCAACTGACGATCCGGTGTTAAAACTTTTAGATAGTCAAAATACCGCTAAGCAAAATTTGGAATTTGATATTTCAAATAATGGAAGCAATATTAATGCCCCGGATTTTAAATCAAATGTAACCTTGCCTACGGCGGTACCTAAGGGTAATGCCAAAATTGCTCCACAGCAGGATTACAAACAAGATCTTGGCATGCCGGCAACCTTTGGCAATAGTGCAATCAATGCTCAGAGCAATGTAGAAAACAATACGCAGCAGGATGTAGCAACAGATCAAGAGCAAATTCCTACAGCATTGCGTGCGCTCATGGGATCTGATGCATCTCAAGGTCAGGCACTAACTACGCCTTTTGGCATGGAGTCCTATACTGAAAATCCATTTGTAAATACAGCTGATGCCAATGCAACAACTGTATCTAATGGCTTTGAGCATAATAATCCTATAGAGCAATTAGACACAGATGATTCCGTGCCTTTCTCATCAGATCTCTCCTTTGCCAAGCTTGGAGTTAAAGAAGGCATCACCCTTAAGGCAGGACAGCTTTCAACCGGTCTTGATTTTACCTTGCCTCTTGATAAGGTTATTACCTCAGCTAAGCTTACTTTGTCTGTTGAAGTTACCGAGAATATGGCTCGTCGTGGCTCCCATCTTGAGATGACCTTAAATGGCCAGCCCATAGGTACACTGCCACTAAACCGTCACGACGGCCCTTCTATTTATGAGGTATCCCTACCTTTTGAATACTTTGGCACGGCCAATAATTTCTCCTTTAGGGTTTCAGATGATGACGAATTTACCTGCATGATTGACTACTCACGTCGCTTTGTGATTTCAATTTTGCCTGAATCATCGTTACACCTTGAAGGTCATAGATTGCAGATGGGAACAGATCTCTCACTCTTCCCCTTGCCTTTCTTTGATCCCTTTGATGTGACCAAGAGTGCCCTATCGGTGGTGCTACCACAAAAGCCAACTGCTGATGAAATCTCAGCTGCCGCTTTGCTATCTTCATGGTTTGGCATTAGATCTGATTATCGTGGCATTAAATTTAATGTGCTTGCAGGTGATATGCCCCGTGACAATGCTATCGTGATTGGACACCCTGGTGATAAGATTGGCGCCATCACCCTTCCTAATGAGGAATGTGTAAGCATTATTGAACATCCCTTAACCCCTGCCTTTAAGCTTGTGCTGATCTCAGCTAAGGAATTTTCACATTACCGTGATGCTATCTATAGGCTTACTGCAGGTAAGATTGAGACTAATACGAAGAAACTGACTTTTAAGCAAGCACCAATTCTTCAAAGTCTGCCCTATGATGCACCTAAGTGGATTGCAACAGATCGCAAGGTCTATCTATCAGAGCTTTTATCTCCTGATCAAAGCTTAATTTCAACAGGTGTTTGGCATACTCCCTTAAATATTAGCTTTAGAGCATCTCCAGATCTCTATCAGCTATATGGCGAGCCTGCTGAGTTAAATCTGCATTACAACTTCCCTCTTGAGCAATGGATAGATGAGGCTCATTCTTGGCTTAACGTCGAGCTTTCAGGAAACTTCCTTGAAAACGTACCCGTAAATAAGATAGGTGTTGCAGAAAATCTCTGGCGCCTTGCAGGAGGCGATGCACGTAAGGAGCAGCACACAATTCCGGTGCAACCATATATGATTTATGGTAATAATAACCTCGCGCTCTACTTTGATATTAAGCTTAAGCAGGGAGCCCCATGCTCAGTATTGCACGACAATAATTTAAAGAGTGTCATCCTCGACAACTCCTATATTGATCTATCAAATACCGTGCATTTTGCAAAGCTACCTAATTTGTCATACTTTGTAGGTGCCTCTTATCCTTTTACCAAGTATGCCGATATGTCTCAGACCATGTTGCTTTTGCCTGAGAATCCATCCATAGCAGAAATTCAAACTCTGCTAGATTTAGCAGCACGTACCGGTAAGGCCACAGGTGTGCCAATTTGGTATGCAAATACCGTTTTAGGAGCCCAAAGTCTAGGCCAAAACGCTGATAATGATGATCAGGATATCCTCGCAGTTGCATCTTTAGGACAACAGAGCTTTGTTGAGAAATTGCTTGATGATAGTGCTTTCATTTACTCAACCTCAGGCAATGATTTAAGCGTACGTGAATATGGTCCGCTATCCTTCCAAGGTGGTATTTTAAAATCACTAGGCCGTCTGCTATCGGGTGATTTTCGTCAGGAGAATAATGATGCCACCCGCTATCTACGCTCTAATATGTCCTGGCGTGGTTTTATTTCAAGAGTATCTCCCTTTAACAATTCCCGTATCATCGTGATGGCTACCGCCTCAGATGACAAGCAATTGTTAAAACTTGCCGACGATTTAGATAATGATCAGATAAATCGTGCGGTGGCAGGCGATCTCACCGTAATTTCAGGTACTGATTCCGTACGCTCATTTAGCGTAGGTGATACCATTTATACAGGCAATGTCTCCAAATACTTCACCCTACTGCACTTCCTAGGACAGCATGAGGTATGGCTTGCCTTTGTCTCCTTTATATTCTTTATCATCATGGGAGTTACCCTCTCCCAAAGCTTAAAGGCTAGAGCCCAAAAGCGTCTTAATAATTCAAATGAGGGGAAGAAATAATTATGCAAAGCCAAAACAAACGTCGTACCATAATTGCATGTGTTGTAGCCAGCGCCCTTGCAGGTAGTTACTATACACTTGCTGTTGCAGATCCTTCCTCTTATCAGAAAGATAGACAAGTGATGAGTGCTCAAGGAGGAAACGCTAGTGTCAATCAAGTGGCAGCTGCACCTAGTGAGAACACTGTATCTAGTGCCCCTGTAGCTGATACTAACGAAAATACCGCAAGTGCACCAGGTAGTAATTTAAGTCAGCTTGATGAGCCAAAGGTTGCAACAGTAGCTACTCCAAATGTTGCCCATAACTTTACGCCTAATAACGGTGGCGATATTAACGCCACCAACAGTCAAACCACTACGAGCTCTCTATTAAAGCAAGCTCAGTTTTGGCATGATAAATATCAGCTATCACTTGCCCGTCAAAGCTTAAATCGTGTACTACTTACAGATCCAGAAAACGCCGAGGCCCTCTACCTCATGTCACTGTGGTCATCTGAGGTGGGTGATAACGAGCAGGCCGAACAATATCGCCGTCGTCTTGAAATTGCACATCCTCGCGATGCAAGGCTACAAACCCTGAGAAATGAAAAGGATCTTGCAACCTACTCAAAAGATCAGCTAAACAGAGCAAGACAGCTTGCAGCCTCTGGTAATATTCCGGCAGCTCTGCAGGCCTATCGTCAGATGTTTCCAAATGGTCAGGTCCCAAGATCTCTTTTAAACGAGTACTACCTCACCATGTCAGGAGATCCCTCTCACTTTAATGACGCCATACAGGGGATTGGATCTTATATACGTAAAAATCCTAGCGATACTCAGGCAAAAATTACCTACGGTAAGCTTTTAACCTATAACGAAAATACCCGTCGTGATGGTATCGAGATCTTAGATTACTATGCAAAAGACTCACAAGATGCAGATAAATCACTGCGTCAAGCATTGCTCTGGCTTACTCCAACAGATAGCGATGAAAAGTACTACAAGACCTTCTTAAATCGTCACCCGTATGATGTTGAAATCAGAAATCGTCTGGCAACAGCACTTACTGATTCACTAAATACAAAGGCCTATAGTGAATTTAGACAGCAAAATACTGCTCAGGCTAAAGCACAATTTGAACAGGTCTTAAAGCGCGATCCCAATAATCTTGCAGCCCTTGAAGGACTTGGTTATTTAAATCAAGTAAATGGTAATTACAAAGAAGCAGCAGCTAATTTAAGCCGTGCCGCTAGTATCACCTCTGATCAGTCAAAGCAGTCAAAACTCATTTTGGATGCCGAGCTTAATAATGCTCGTGCCTTAGAGAAGGCAGGAGATGTACGAGGTGCCTTAGAGCGTACTAATGCTGTTGCGAATATGAAGGGAGGAAACAGCATCGATGTCAAACTCTATCGAGCATCCCTTGAACGTCGTCTTAAGCTCTACCCCAATGCTGAGGAAGATTTAAAGGCTGTTTTGGCAATTGATCCTCAAAACGAGGGTGCAGGAGAGATGCTTTATTACACCTTAAAGGATCAAGGCAAGCTTGCTGAGGCCAAAGCACTACTTGCAACACTACCTCACGGGCTCAACAGCACCATTGTAAAGCGTGAGACAGTACCTGCTGATCCTAGTGTAGCTCTGCGTAAAAAAGCTACAGCACAGGAGAGACAAGGTGATCTCATGGGAGCTGCTGCAACCTTAGAGCGCGCCGCAACTATCTCAAAGGATCCATGGATCCGTCATGATCTAGCCATTATTCAGCATAAGCTTGGTAATGATGCTGATGCCCGTGCCAATCTCATGCGTCTTTTAGAAAACGGCTCAAATGCATCATTGTTTGCTGCAGCCTCCTTGCAAAGTGAACTAGGTGATAACAAGGCTGCGCTACAGACTCTAAATAGACTGCCAGCAGGCTATAACATCCGTGGATTGTCATCATTGCGCTCAAACTTGGTGTTACGCTCTGGTATGACTGAGGCTGAAAACTACCTAAAATCAGGTCAGAAGGCCGCTGCCTTAAATACTCTTGCTAATATTGAACGCTCAAGTGCTAATTTGAATGCAGCCGATCTTGGTCATTTGGCCTATCTATATATGCAGGCAGGTAACAATACTAAAGCAAGAACTCTAGCAGATCTTGCAACCTCGCGTGGCATCAATAGCTCTGCATCTATTAATGACTATGCAGATTTAATCTCTGTATATAACAGTCTTGGAATGTATGCTCAAGCTCAAGCCTTAGCCTCAAATCCAACCCTTACTGCTAATAGTGATCCTACTAAGCTCTCAGCTTTAAGCAATGGTAATGTGATCCGTGAGGCCGATAAGCTTCGCCAAAATGGACGTAGCGCTGATGCCTACGATCTTTTGTTTAATGCTCTGCAATCAAGTCCGCAGGATCCTGCCTTAATGGCCGCCATGGCAAGAATTTATCATGATAATGGCATGTATAATGAGGCAGAAACCATCTATGATCGAGTGTTGATGCTCGATCCTACAGATGAAGGAGCCATTACTGGAGCTATCAATTCTGCTATTGCCAATAATCATGAAGAAAAGGCCATGCAGTTAGCCCAGCGTCTTGACAGTGCTGATCCGCAAACCCTCTATCTAAAGGCTCGTGTGGCCAAGGAAAATCACGATTATCGTGCGGCTATCACCTATTTAAGACAATCTAAGTCAATGCTTGAGGGCACTCCTTATATAAGTGATCCTCTAGCAACTGGCGCTGCCGTATCAGTAAGTGGTAATCCAAGCTCTATTCATGCGGTAAATAACCCCTTCCGCAACAAGAATGAATACACCGCCCGCAATCAGAGTAATACCCCTGGTATGCCTTGGGAGGTCAGCTCATCAACAGGCAAGCTTGATCCTGCGTCAATGTACATGTTTGACCAAAGTGACATTGAAAGACGTAAGACTCTAGGTGAGGTTAACAGCATGCTCCATGATCTCTATGAGATCACCTCCACCTCAGTGTCGCTAGATGTCAATGGTCGTCAAAAAGATGGCGAGGATGGCTTATCTGCCCTCTCTGAGATCCGTGGTAGTGCTAAGATTTCCACACCTGTATTTAACGATAATCGCCTCACCGCAACTGTTACTGTAGGCTCCATGAAAGCAGGCACCAACTCCACAGCCTCTCAAAAGAAGCTAGGAACTCAAGCCCTATCTATGGGAACGCAGACCATTGCTAATCGTCTAAATTCTCTAAATGATGCAGCCAAATATGCAGTACAGCAGGATAATGCTGCTATCACCACCGATGAAAGCGGCAATCAGGTAAATGCTCATAACAACACTAGAAAACTTGCAGAACAGATCTATGGTGATCCCGAGCAATATCAAAAAATTATCGATATGGCAGGTCGTGGTCATTTGACCGCTCAGGAAATGGCCTCGATGAACATGAGCTCTGCAAATTGGATCAACGGTATTACAAACGTCTTAAATAGCTTTGGCATTGATTACGGCAACGATTCGCAGATATATGCCCTTGCCTATAACTACAGCGATAATAGCTATGGCGCAGGTGGCTATAATAAATCGATATCAGAAAATGGTATTGAGTTTAACCTGGCCCTATCAGGTGATCACTACCGTGTCGATATTGGTTCCTCTGCTTTGAGTAAGGATGGCACTACTTTCGTAGGTGGCATTTACTTACATCCTGAAATTGCTAAGGATACTGAGCTTAAACTAAACCTTGAGCGTCGTGCGGTGGCTGACTCTGTGCTCTCCTACTATGGTCTCAAAGATGAGTACTCAGGTACCTTCTTTGGCGCAGTCACCAAAAATGGAGGTAGCCTAGGAATTGCTTGGGATAACGGCTCCTATGGTGCCTATGCCAACGCTTCTTACTACTATTACAGAGGCGAGAATGTCAGAAACAACCATATGTATGGCATGCAGGCAGGTGTATACGTACGTCCTATCAACAACAGCGTACAAAGATTGCAAACAGGTCTTTCATTGGAGTACATGAACTTTGCACATAATGAAAACCTCTTTACTGCAGGTCATGGTGGTTATTTCTCACCTAAGGATTACTACTCAATTGCCATTCCTGTTGATTGGAAGCGTATTTACAACGAGAACCTAGAGCTTTCATTGGGAGCATCCCTAGGCTATCAATCCTACACCAATCAAGCTGAGGACTACTTCCCGACTAATGCTTCATGGCAGTCAGCCCTTAATATGTTAGCCGCCACTGGACTTGCTCCAAGTTCACGCTTTGATGCAGAGGATAAGAGTGGTGTCAGCGGTAGCGTATACCTAGGACTTGACTATCAGGTTACTGATGCCTTCTCCGTCAAGGCTAATGTTAATTACTCATCCTTTGGCGACTATAAGGAAACCAATGAGATGTTAACCTTTAAGTACTTAACAGGTGTTGACTCATTCTTCTAAGGCAATACTATGAGCAATGATATTTCATACCAAAGCTATCTTGGCACTTTGCAACAACCTGCAGGGTGGTTTGATTTTGCCTTAACCTTAGTAACCATGATCTCGCAAAATGCCCAGCACGGAGAGGATATGAACTTTCTGTGTGAGGCTGGCATGAGGATCGCAATTGCCAATCCTCTGCCACCGACGAATACCCTAAGCGAGTTACTCTCGGCTATTAACACTCGTCTTGATTCCTTCAAATGGGGGCATCTTGAGATTGATGATAATAATAACTCTTTGATTTTTACTCACAGCTTTATGCCTATTGCCGGAAACGGCCATGATAAAATCTGGCAAAAGGGCTTTGCAGCCATGCTCACAGGCCTTTATCATGAATGGCTAAAACAGGCGGGATCTCCTGCAAGCCTTGAGCTTTCATTGCAGGATATCATGCCTCCATCAACTGCCATATTTTGTTTAAGGAAAAGCCGGTGAAAATCAAGAAAATCTTAATGCTTAGCTCCTTGGCATTGGGGATAGCTATATCCTCAAGCGCTGTTGCTGGCGCTTGGGATGATTACAAAGCCTTATATATGCAAGATGATGGTGCGATCGTTGACACCTATAACCACAATATGTCGCACTCTGAAGGACAAAGCTATGGCTTGCTCTTTGCCCTTGCCTATAACGATCAAGAAGCCTTTGATAAGATCTTTAACTTTACGCAAAGCCATATGCTAAATAGTGAAAACGATCTTCACTATTGGGCCTATAAGCCACAAGAGCAGGATCCAACTGCCGATCACAATAATGCAACCGACGGCGATCTCTTGATGGCATGGGCGCTTTTGAAGGCAGGTAAAGCCTTTGGCAATACGCAATATACCAAAGAGGCAGAAAAACTTGCTCAGGCAATTGCAGATCATTGCACTGAAAAAATGGCCGGCTTTACGCTATTGCTACCAGGCATTGACGGCTTTTTTAGAAACTCAAGCCTGGTTATTAATCCATCCTACTACATACTGCCGGCGCTAAAAGATCTTGCCAATGCCACTCATCAAAAGATCTTTGAGGATCTTTATGTAGATGGTAAGAAAGTACTTACAACGCTTGCACAGGGGAAACTAAAGGTAAATGTTACTCCTGACTGGGTGGATGTCAGTGCTCAAGGAGATCTAACTCCCGCACAGGACTGGCCGGCCCGCTCAAGCTATGACGCTATCCGCGTTCCCTTATATGTATATTGGGATGATCCTCAATCTGAGATCCTAAAGCCTTGGAATAATTGGTTTTCAAACTACGAGGATGACAAGAATCCAGCTTGGGTTAATGTTACTACCGGAGAGGTTGCAGAATATGCTCAGCCTGCAGGGCTAGCATATGTAAGAGCATTGATAAAAGGCTATCCCATTGAGGAGCCACAAATTACTAAGGATGATGATTACTACAATGCATCCTTAAAGATATTAACCTTCCTTGCATCAAGGCATTTTTAAAGATCTTCTTTTCATAGTTTATGATCATACTCATAAATTGAAGAAAGGACAGTCTAAAAAAACAGAGTACGCCTTCTAAAAAACGTACTCTGCTTGCCTAAATATAAGCCCTAGCTACTTATTTTTTAAGCTTGGACACTAATTCAACAAGCTTTAAAGTTACATTTAAACTCTTTTCAAAAGCACTTATAGGTAAAAACTCTGCATTTGAATGAAAGTTTAGCGCACCAGTAAAGTAATTGGGAGTAACAATTCCGCGCGGAGAGAGGGCTGAGCCGTCAGTACCGCCACGCATGGCATAGGTATTGGCCTTAATTCCTAGAGCATCAAGAGCATCAAAAACAAGTGCCACCGGGGTATCGGTCTTCTTAACACCATTTGAGATATTCTCATAGGTATCAGAGATTTCAACAGAGATAGCTGCAGTAGGATACTTCTTTTGCATCTGCTCTACCCGCTCTTTTAAGACACGCTTTCTCATCTCATAGGAGGCTTTGTCGTGATCGCGAATATTTACATCTAATGTGCAGAAGGTAGCAT
>CAVJLP010000012.1:0-2578 GCA_963650525.1 Firmicutes bacterium CAG:534 | reverse complement strand
GTTAAACCACCAGTATCCTTCTTTGCCCTCAGTGCACTCTGGAGTCTGAGCTCTATCAAAGAGCGAAATTAGATCGTGAGCCACCAGCAAAGGATTTACTAAAACGCCCTTTGCGGACATGGGATGTGCACTCACGCCCTTGATCTTGACTACAGCAGATCCAGCATTAAAGGTTTCATACACTACATCGCCTTCATGACAGCAATCGATGGTATAGGCAAAATCAGGATTGAATTTACTTAAATCAAGAAGTTTAGATCCACGAAGACCAATTTCCTCATCGGCAACAAAGGCAATCTTGAGATCACCATGAGGAATACTTGGATCCTCATGCAAGATAGCGAGCATGGTCATGATATTAGCGCCTGCTGATTTATTATCAGCGCCTAATACAGAGGTGCCGTCGGTGAAGATAATATCATCACCTACATATTCTAAAAGCTCTGGGTGCTCTGAGACCTTAAGGACAATACCAAGCTCCTTATTTAACACAACATCTCCACCCTGATAGGAGATGATCTGTGGCTTAACATCTGGGGATAAGGATACATCAACGGTATCTAAATGAGAGCAAAAGCCCACGGTCGGACAGCCCTCAACATTGCCCTTTAGGGTTGCATATACGGCAGCGTGCTCGTCAACCTCGACATCAGTTAAGCCTAGATCCTTAAGCTCTGATGCTAGCAAATTAGCATAATCAAATTGGCCCTTTGATGAAGGAACTGCACTGTTTGCAGCATCTGACTGAGAAGAGACGGCGACATAACGTAAAAATCTTTCAACTAATTCTTTGCGATGATTCATCTATAACTCCAAAAGAGCTTACAACGCTCCAAAGAAACTTGTTTAGGTTACAGGCATTAAAAAGCCGGATCAAGATCCGGCCTTTAATTTAACTTAATTAACCCTGAGGGAACATGGTTGACGGATAGTCAAAGCCTGAGTTAAAGCCCAGAGGAATACCTAAGAACCAGTATGCGTAAAGCACGATGGTTAACACAATCAATAAAGCGCCGGTGTATGGCAACATCATGGATGAAAGCGTACCTACACCTGCCTTAGAGCAATAACGCTGGCAGTAGGAAATAAGCAACGGATAGAAAGCAAACATCGGGGTGCAGACATTCACTGCAGAATCAGAGACACGGAATGCAGCCTGAGTAAGCTCAGGGGAAATTCCCAGCATCATGAGCATAGGCACGAATACAGTTGAAAGAATTGCCCACTTAGAGGTTGCAGAGGTGATCAAAAGATTCAAGCAAGCAGTGAGAATAATGATACCTAAGAGGGTTACACCGGAAGGCATGCCTAAATTCTTCAAAAACTCAGCGCCGGAAACTGCAAGCAAAGTACCGATCCCTGACTGTCCGAAGACATAGAGGAACTGACCTGCAAAGAAGCAGAATACGATGAAGGAGAGCAACATCTTCATGATCTCATCCATGGACTTAAAGACGTCACGTGAGCTCCTATAGTTGCCAACAGCAAAGCCGTAGACAATGCCCGGGACTGAGAAGAAGATAAAGATCAAAGGCACAATAGCCTGCATGACGGGAGCCTTAGGAGAGGTTAAGGAACCATCAGGAGCTCTGAGCATGGAATTGTCGGGGAAGCATAATGCAGCCAAAGCAAGGCCCATTGCCAAAAGCACTAGTACTGCCTTGCGGAAGGACTTATCCTGCACAGCAGTAGTCTTTGAAAGGTCAAACTCAGGATCGTCCTTGTTGATCTTCTGATCAATAGGCATGGTTGCCCATAGACGGGGCTCAATGATCTTGTCAGTTACATACCATACAGCTAAGATAACAAAGATGGTACCACCTAAGGCATAGAAGTAATTGCATAGTACGTTTACAGAATAGTTAGGATCAACGATGTGGGAGGCTGCCTCAGTAAAGGACTGCATGACAGGATCGATAACCGAAGGAGTAAAGGATGCGGTAAAACCACCTGCAAGGCCTGCAAAGGAGCAGGCAATACCAGCCATGGGATGACGGCCTGAAACAAAGAAGATCAGAGCAGAAACCGGCATTAAGATGGTATAGGCTGAATCTGATGCCAGATGGCATACGATAGAGACAAATACCACAGTCGGAGTCAGGAACTTTTTAGAGGTAACTGACAGGAATTTGCGAATAAGCACATTCACAAAGCCAGAGCCCTCGGCAATACCTATACCCAAGGTGGCGACGATGGTAATACCTAAGGGAGGGAAGCCCATGAAGTTTTTAACCGAGCTTACGACCAGATTTAAAAGATGATCTGCAGATAGCATATTGATGATCTTGATCTGTTCCTTGGTGTTAGGATTTACATAATCAAAATCAACAAAAGATAAGCCAAAGGATACAACCAGAGCCACAATCAATGCATAAATAAAGAGCATTGAAATATGAGGCAGGCGGTTACCTAGCCTTTCGATAACATCTAAAAAACGATTCAAAAGACCTGAGGAGGACTCAGGAGTAGTGGCTGACATTTATTTTCTCCAGCGATTATTCTTATATTTATTCATAGGACCGGGGTCCATACAAAACGACATATTTTCTCGCTTTCGATGATAAAAGTCAGCAAAAAT
>CAVJLP010000011.1:0-37568 GCA_963650525.1 Firmicutes bacterium CAG:534 | reverse complement strand
CATATTATACAACTTGCGCAAACGTGTTTGATTCAAACAACATTGGAGTTTTAAGCTTATATTAGCCTTTTTAACAACGCAAATTACGCAACAAAAATCCACGCGTTGCGTTAATTTAACATAATATGATTTTTTTGGTAAATTTTGTTATATTTTCTAGCAAATTTCGTCTCCCTTACTCTGGCAAGTAACAAAAATACGCTAAAATCTGATCAAATTCCTTTTCTTAAGCTCTCTTGACAGTATCGTAAGCTCAGTTAAGGCTTCATCAGACCCCCCCATTTCAATTTGCGCCTTAAGCTCATCAGTTCGCTCAAGCAGGGGATCTACTAACACTGTAGGTAACAACTTTGCCAGATAGGTAATGCGTTTTGAAAGCTCTCCTGTGCCATCCCTGCACTCATCACCGAGATCAGCCATGGCAAGCTGATCGTAATACAGCCGTAATTTAGGATCGTCAACTCTTGCTAACAGCACCGCCGTGGATAATTTATCCGTCTTAGCATAGGCCTCAGAGAGTGCAATCTTTGGAGCATTGACCTCTCCTATCGAGGCAATAAGCTCTGATGCAGAATCGGCACCTCTTATCTTCAGATCACGGCAAAGCTGCAGAAAATCATCAAGCTTAAAGGCCTCATAAACCTTAGCGATGATCATGGGGTACTGCAGAGCAAAAGCTATCAGGCATCGCATAGGAGTTGCAAGTAATCCCTGCTCATTAGATCTTTTCCTAGGATTTAGGAGAGTTGCATTGCCTTCATCATCAACCTTGTCAACTAAGGACCAGGCTCTTTCGGTACCTATGCCACTCTTTGATGCAAAAACATCAATACAAACTTCCTGCAAAGACTTATGTGGAACAGTTCTTATATGCTTTACTACCTCGGAAAAGAAGCGAGCCCGGGCATTAGGATCGGTGATATCGTATTGATCCTTGAGATGTGAAACCAGAAATTCAGGGTAACTTAGAGCATCATCCAAATAACGGATAAAAGCTCCTAGGCCCTGAGTTCTTACCAATGAGTCAGGATCATCCTCTGACGGTAAAAAAGCAAAGCGTACCTCAACATCTTCTTCAAGCACCGGAGTAATAGTCAAGAGAGCATGCCAGGCGGCGTTACGTCCGGCCTCATCACCGTCATAGCAACAGACAATTTTCTTGCAGTAGCGGAACATCATCTTAAACTGCTCAGGGGTAGTAGCCGTACCTAGTGATGCTACTGCCGAGGTAAATCCTGCCTGTCGCACAGAGATGACATCCATGTAGCCTTCAACCACCACCAGACGCTGTGGTCGGTTATTATTGGCCTGTAAGGCCTCATATAAGCCAAACAGCTCATTTCGCTTTCTGTAGATAGGCGTTTCTTTGGTATTCATGTACTTAGGCTTGTCATCACCCATAGTACGGCCACCAAAGCTGATGATGCGTCCCTTTCTATCAAAGATTGGGATCATCACGCGGTTACGGTACATTGAGAAGCGGTTATCTGCATGTGCAACAATTAATCCAAGATCGGTCAGCATACGAACTTCCTGCTCGTTGCGACATACCTTCTCCTCCATAAAATGCCAGCCATCAGGCGCAAATCCCAGACGGGCCTTTATGATCGTCTCCTTAGATAGACCGCGCTCCTTAGTAAAATACTCAAGCCCCTTTGCACCGGCCTCATCAAATAAGCTGTGAGTAAAGGCTGCCGCAGCTCTATCCATAAGCTCATACATAAGCTTGTATTTATCTGAGTTGTCTGAACGGTGACCTGCTTCATACTCAACGCTCATACCGATGGAGGCTGCAAGCTCCTCTACTGCATCGACAAAGCCTAGATTTTTAAACTTCATAATGAAGTCGATAGCTGTTCCATGCTCATGACAGCCAAAGCAATAGAATAAATTTTTCGAGGGGGTTACATAAAAAGATGGGGTCTTCTCGTGATGGAATGGACAACAGCACTTATAACTTGCACCACTGCGTGTTAGCTTGACGTAATTGCCAATTACCTTATCTATTTCAATTGCCGGTAGCAAGCGCTCTGAAATAAAGCTTTTGGATATAAGTGGCATAAGGCGTCCTCCACAAAAAATTTATCTCATTGTAACAAAGTACCTGTATTTTTGAGTCAAGCAGGATTATTTCAAAGCCTAAGAGTTTTTTAGCACCGGTAAGTCCTGCATATAGTCCTCCTAAAAAGATCATGACCTGCTACAATTTGGCGTAGGTTAGGAGAATTTAAAATGGCTGTATATTGCATTGGCGACTTACATGGATGCTATGATGAGTTTCAGAAGCTTCTTGAGAAAATTAAATTTGATGATAATTGCGATGAGCTTTATCTAACAGGTGATCTGATAGGACGCGGTCCCAAGCCTCTTGAGACCATGAATTTCATTCTACGTCATCAAAAATGTATCCATACCGTGCTTGGCAATCACGATCTCAATTTTCTTGCCGTAACCCAAGGGGAACGTCAGGCCCGTCCTAAGGATAATTTGGAACCGCTTTTGCACTCCTCAAATTACGAGGAAATTGTTGCATATCTGTTATCCCGCCCCCTCATAAAATTCTGCAGAGAAAAACGATTTGCCATTTGTCATGCCGGCATTCACCCCCTATGGAGCTTAAAGCAGGCTAAGAAATTTTCAAGGGAAGTTTCAGCATACTTGGACATGCCCGAGCGCCGTGGGCTTCTGCTTAGAAATATGTATCGAGATTATCCAGCACAGTGGAATGAAAAGTATCAGGGCATGGTACGCATACGTTATATCATCAACGTTTTCACCCGCATGCGACTTGTGACACAGGAACTAAACCTTGATTATGGACACTCAGATACCTCACTTGAGGATGCCAGAAAAGAAAAGCTGTTCCCTTGGTTTGAATTCACTCCAACCCTAAATCGCCACAAAAAGGAATATAAATTGGTATTTGGACACTGGGCTGCATTGAATGCAAAATGTTCCCGTGAGAATATCATTGCTCTTGATACAGGCTGTGTCTGGGGAGATAGACTGACCTGCTGGGATGTCAATAATAACAAACGTATAAGCGTTCAGTCAGATGGACATTTAGTACCCAACAGGTAACTTTACAGCTAAGTGAAAACAGATAAGCGAAAATCAAGATCGGGAGTAACCCGATCTTTTTTATACACTCTAGGCAACAGATGCCTGTCTGCTCTCTTCAAGACGCTTTGTAAATAGCTTTCTGCAGTAAATATAAGCTATAGCTTCAACAACTGCGGTAATTGCCCATGAGATAGGATAAGTGATCATCAATGTCTCATAGGTAGGATCCTTAGGGAACATGATCCACAGCCACCACAGACGTTCACCGCAGATACAGAACATAGCAATAAGTGCCGGAGGCAGTGACCAGCCATAGCCTCGCATGGAATCAGACAGAGCCTCAATCATAGCATTTAGGAACTGGAACCCCATTACGTAGAAGATACGCTCCATTGCAACATCAGCAACAGCCTGAGAATCAGTAAAGAAGGTCAAGATCCATGGTGAGAAGAAATAACCTGCAACACCGACTACCAGCGCAAGGCCAGTACACCAGGAGAAACCAACAAAGAATACACGCTGGCAGCGCTTTAGATCACCTGCGCCATAGCACTGTCCGATGAAGGTGGTAGCAGCCAGACCAAAGGCGTTAACAAAGCAATAGAGGTTATTTTCAATAGTAAAGCCTGCAGCAGAACCTGCCATAGACTCGGCACCTAAGGAGTTGATGGCAACCTGGAAAATTAGATTGGCAATACCAAACACCATGCCCTGAATACCAGCTGGCAGACCAATTGCAACAATGGCGCGAGCCTTTCTTAACTCAAAGCATTTAAGCTTGTGAAGCTCCAGCTTTAATACTCCATCTTCTCTTAATAATCTTATCCACAGATAAAGAGTTGAAAGAATAAATGAGCAGAGAGTAGCGCAGGCCACACCATTGATGCCAGTGTCCAGAATTCCAACAGCCACATAATTTCCGACAACGTTGAAGGTACAGGAAATACATAACGCTATCATTGGAGTTGCAGTATTACCCTTTGATCTAAAGAAGGCTGCCTCAAAATTAAACAGGGAAATAAAGGGCATGGCAAAAAAATACCATCTCAGATAGACAATTGCCGGCTCTTTGATTTCCTCAGGCACGGCCATCACCTCAACAATCCATGATGATGACAGCAACCCCCAGATCATCACCGCAAGACCTGAGAGAAAACCAACCCAGATGCCTGTGTACATGGTACGGGAGGCCTCTTCACGATTGCCCTGTCCAAGATAGCGCGCCATCACCACGTTAGCACCGATCGACATGCCGACAAACAGCATCACAATCAGGAAGATAACCGGAATGGAGTTACCCACAGCAGCCATGTCCCCACCTGAAACGAAGTGGCCTAAAAAGAACACATCTGCTGCGTTGTATAGCTGCTGTAGCATTGAAGTCAATCCAAGAGGCAATGCGAACATCACCATCTTGTTCCAGATGCTACCGTGTAGCATATCCATGTCTTTGCTTTTATTTTGCATTTTTATCATCTTCTAAGCTTTTAAATTTTGTGTTTTTCTAATCTCAAGCAGAGCCTTCATTTTGGGCACACAGCGCAGATACAGCCAAATGATAGGCACCGTTGCCAGTACCCAAGAGATAGGATAGGTGGCAAGTAATACCTGAAATGTCGGATGCCATGCAAACACTGTGACCAGCCACAGCATGCGTTCTCCTACAATTGCTACAGTAGTTGCAATTGCCGGAGGCAGGGAATACCCGTATCCACGCATTGCACCTGATAACACCTCAAAAGGCACACAGATGAAATAAAGCAGGATAATTCCATATACTCTCTGCAGTCCCAGCTCAACGATTTCTGCACTATCAGTAAAGAAATACAGCAGGCTCTCACCTGCAAAGAATATGAACACCGACAGCAATATGGTAACTGCAAAATTAAGATACATGGCCGTACGCACAACTTGTGAACAGCGTTGCATATTTCCGGCACCATAGTTCTGACTTAGAAAAGTCGTAGCCGCCATACCAAAGGCCTGCAGGAATACATACAGGTTTAATTCAAAGATCAGTGCAGCCCCAGACGCCGCCATAACTTCGGCTCCTAGGGAATTGATTGCTCCCTGAATGACCAGATTTGATGCAGAGAACACCATAGCCTGAACACCTGCGGGCAAACCGATGAAGACAATGGCGCGGGCTTTACGGAAGGCAAAATGACCAAGCTTACTGTATTCAAGATGTAAAACGTCCTTGTTACGACGAAGCTTTACAAACAAAAATACGGCAGAAAATAAATTGGCACAGGCAGTAGATGCAGCCACACCTCCAATTCCCAGATCAAAATGTATTGCCAGAAGATCGAGAGGAACATTCAAAATGGATGCAAAAAGTAAGGCATAAAGAGGACTTGCGGTATCACCGATTGCTCTAAATAAGGCGGCCTCAAAATTAAATAATGACAGGAAGGGCATTCCTACCATATAGCAGATAAGATAGGTTTTGGAATACCCAAAAACTTGCTCAGGCACTCCAAGTAGCTTTGTTATCTGCTCAGAATACAAAATAACCGGCAAGGCAACAACAACACCTGCCATCCATGCAAGATTTAAGGCAGTATAAATGGTACGGTTGGCATTGGTCTTATCCCCCATACCTATGTAACGGGCTACTACTACATTGGCACCTAAGGATAGTCCTACAAACAGACCTACCATAATGCCGATAATGGGAAGATTATTACCAACGGCAGCAATAGCATCTGCACCCACAAAATGTCCAAGGATCAGCACATCTGTAGTGTTATACATCTGCTGCAAGGTCATGGTCAGAGCAAGCTGCAGTGCAAAAAGAAGGATCTTATCCCACAGGCTACCGTGTAGCATATCCACGCTACCGGCACCAAAGATTTTCTTCAGATTCATACTGAAAATCACCTTTGTTTCATTCGAAGTTTGATTAAGTCAACGTCTAGATACGTTTCCAGGTTTCAAAATCAAATTTGATACCATCAGCCTCATGAGCTTCGATATCACATCTCTCAAAGCCCTGATCTTCAAAAGAAGGAAAGAAGGTATCAGCCTCAGGCATCAAATGTACCCGTGTAAGGTGCAGAATATCACAAAAGGGGAGAGCCTCCTTATATAAGCCAGCACCTCCAGTGATCATGGGAATATCATCGCCACATACACTAATAGCTTCCTCTAATGAGGAGACCACACAGGCATTTTTTCCCACAATACGAGGATCATCCTTTGACAATTGCGAACTTACAATCACATTAAGACGGCCCGGTAACACCCTGCCTATTGACTCAAAGGTACGGCGTCCCATGATAATGGGATGCCCCATGGTCACAGCCTTGAAATGCTTAAGATCCTCTGAAATATGCCAGGGGATCTGACCTTCATTGCCAATTGCGTGATTATCAGCAATTGCTACAACTATTTGTGGAGCAACCATATTACTTATTTGGTATAAATAAACTCAGGACCATCGTCCTCATCAAAGTCATCGCCATCATCAAAATCAGATGGAGCCTCACGTACCTCAGGCTCTGTCCAAATGAACTCCTGAGACTCGACGTTTTGACCTTCTTGAGCAGCCTCAAGCTCCTTGGCCTTGACCTCATCTACGAGATCCTGCAGAGCATAGATAAGCTCCTTGACTCCACTGCCCTTCATACCTGAAATAATGAAGGTACGCTCAGGCTTGGCCTCAAGTGCATCAGAGACATTCTTTAATACCTCTGCTACAGCCTCATCACTTTCTGCCAAATCGGCCTTGTTAATCACCAACCAACGAGGCTTATTCCAAAGTTCCTCTGAATACTGACGCAGCTCCTGCTCAATGGTTCTGGCATTATTTGCTGGATCTGAACCATCTGCAGGCATACATTCAACCAGATGAACAAGCACACGGCAACGTAACAGGTGCTTTAAAAACTTAAAGCCCAGACCTACACCTGCAGAAGCTCCTTCAATAAGACCAGGAATATCCTCAATTACAAAGCTACGTCCCTGTGAGGTTTTGACCACACCTAAAGATGGAACAATAGTTGTAAACGGATAATCGGCAACCTTTGGACGAGCTGCAGAAACCTGACGCACCAGAGTAGATTTACCTGCATTAGGCAAGCCCAGCAGACCAACATCAGATACTAATAACAGCTCAAGCTTTACTTGACGGCGTTCACCAGGAGTTCCCATGGTACGCTGACGGGGGGCTTGATTGGTTGCACTCTTAAAGTGAGTATTACCATAGCCACGACGACCGCCACGGGCAACACAGAACACCTGTTCATGTAGCTTCATGTCACAGAGGATCTCACCTGTTCCCATATCGGTTACACGAGTACCTACAGGAACTTTCAAAAAGATATCCTTGCCGCGGGCACCGGTGCAATCTGCACTGCCACCATTTTCTCCGCGTGGAGCCTGATAGGAACGGGTAAAACGATAATCAACTAAGGTATTTAGGTTAGAATCGGCGCGTAAATAGACATTACCGCCATCACCACCGTCACCACCGTCCGGGCCGCCACGGGGGACGTATTTTTCGCGTCTGAAACTCACGATACCATTGCCACCATCTCCGGCTGCAACTCTGATCAGTGCCTCATCAACAAATTTCATCTTAATCTCCTGGGCTGCCTATACGGCAGACACAATTCTTATAAGACACGAAAGCCCCGCTTACGCGAGGCCCTTTTTTATATAATCCTAAAAAGATGGATTACTGTGCGTCAGCAACAACGATTTCAACAAATTTACGCTGCTGCTTGCCACGAGTCACGAAAGTGACTTTACCATCTGCCTTAGCAAACAAGGTGTCATCTTTACCGATGCCAACATTGGTGCCAGGGTGGAAGTGGGTGCCGCGCTGACGAACGATGATTGAGCCTGCAGATACAACCTCACCTGCATAAGCCTTAACGCCTAAACGCTGTGCATTGGAATCGCGGCCGTTACGTACGGAACCGCCAGCTTTTTTATGTGCCATTTGAAATTCCTCTCAAATTAGCCGGCAATGCCGGTGATCTGAAGATCAGTGAACCACTGACGGTGGCCAGTAACCTTCTGGTGGTGCTTACGACGACGGAACTTAACAATCTTGACCTTTTCGCCACCGTGTGCGCCTAATACCTTAGCGGTAACCTTAGCGCCTTCAACGTAAGGAGCGCCAACTTTGATGTTGGTGCCATCAGAGACTAAAAGAACCTTGTCGAGGTCGATATCAGTGCCAGCCTGAGCATCGAGGAGTTCGACGGAAACTACGTCGCCCTCAGATACCTTGTGCTGCTTGCCGCCGCAAAAAATAACTGCGTACATGCTTAAAACTCCGGGTATTGTGCAGAGACTTAATGCTCTTGCATAGGAATTACTCAATTTTGCCCATTTTTTTGATGGGCGCTAATGGGGCGATATTTTAGCGCAGATTTATACACTTTACAAGATAAACTTGCAACGATAACTGCCTTGACTTTCAATCAAAAGACGAAAGCCTACCCCGCTCAACTAAACGCGTGAATTTTAGCGCTTATATGTACTCAAATCAAGAAAACACCACCCTTCAGATGATAAAATACCGCGAGATAAAAAAGGAGATCCCATGTCCGACTTCATGTCCCTGACGGCCACATCCATGCAACATATTGAACAGTTGCTTTTTGAAACGCTGCAGGGAACCAAAGAAGAAGAAACTGTAAATTCAATGTGCATGCATGTTGTACGTGCAGGTGGCAAGCGTATGCGTCCACGCTTGACTCTGCTTTGCGGTTTTGCTCAAGAAAATAACGGTGATCCTGATGACATTCAGGAATTGGAAAAACTTGCCTCCGCAGTTGAGCTTCTTCATACAGCCTCGCTCATTCATGATGACGTGATTGACAAGGCCACAGTGCGTCGCGGACAGACCACCTTAAATGACACTGATGGCAATCATGCAGCAGTACTTGCTGGTGACTACATGTTTACCCGCTGCTTTGTTCTGCTTCACGGACTAAACTGCATGAGCTTATTCGATGCCATGGCTGCTACGGTTTCATCTCTAGTTACAGGTGAACTTGAGCAGCTTAGAAACCAAGGTGATCTTTCTTTCTCAGTTGAGGATTACTGTCGTACCATTTATTGCAAAACAGGAGCCCTTTTTGAGCTTGCCTGCTGTGGTGCTGCCTTATATCGTAAAAAAGACAATGTCATCGTCACCAGTCTGCAAAAATACGGTCGACTTTTAGGACAGGGCTTCCAAATTGCAGACGATCTCTTAGATTATACCGGCATGACTGATACTACCGGCAAGGATATAGGTGAGGATCTGGCAGATGGTCGCATTACCCTTCCGCTTATATTAGCCTTACAGGATCTCAGTGGAAAAGAACGAGAAAAACTCAAGCAGGCTGCAGCTGATGGTGATTTTAAAAGGGTATGTAAGACTTTAAAATCAGTTGGAGCTCTTGATAAAACGCAGGCCTTTGCTGATCAAAGTGCCAAAGATGCCATTGCCGCCTTAGATTTTCTTACTCCTTCACCTTATCGTGATGCATTGTGTGATATTGCACAGCTGGCAGTAAGGAGAAGAGCTTAGAATAAGCCCTGCAAACTTTATTAATAGCAACTAAAAAGGCCCCTTGTGGAGCCTTTTTTATTTGACTATACAGCTTTAAGCAAAAGGATCATCTAAGACTATAGTCTGATTACGTTCAGGCCCTGTAGACAAAATAGCAACCTTCACCCCAGAGAGTTCCTCAAGACGCTTGACATAGTCACGGGCCTTCTGTGGTAAATCCTCCCATGAAGTAATACCAAAGGTATTGCACTTCCAGCCAGGCATGGTCTCATATACAGGCTCTACACCCTCATAATCATATGCAGAGAAAGGAGGAAGCTCACTTACAGTGCCATCAGGGAATTTATAAGCCTTGCAGATCTTGACCTCATCCAAATCATCGAGGCAATCAAGCTTCATCAAAGCAAGACCTGACAGAGAGTTCAAAACAGCACTGCGATGCATGGCAACAGCATCAAACCAGCCAGTACGACGAGGACGGCCGGTTACAGCACCGAATTCCTTACCAACCTTACGAATGTGCTCACCGATCTCATCGTTGAGCTCAGTAGGATAAGGACCGCCACCTACACGAGTGGTATAAACCTTGGCAATACCCAGAACATAATCAACAGACAGCGGGCCTGCACCAGATCCGGTTACACATCCACCTGCGGTAGTGTTAGATGAGGTTACATAAGGATAGGTACCAAAATCGATATCAAGGAAAGTGCCCTGTGCACCCTCAAAGAGGATCTTCTTGCCTTCCTTTTTGGACTTATCAAGAATATCAGAGACATCGGCAACCATCTTTAAAAGACGCTCACGGTAGCCTTCAACAGACTCCATTACGCTCTCAAAGGTAACAGGCTCAGCGTGTAGATACTGAGTTAAGATAAAGTTACGATAATCAACCAGAGCCTTGAGTTTTTCCTTGAAGAAATCCATATGGAAAAGATCGCCTACGCGTAAGCCGCGACGAGCAACCTTATCCTCATAGCAAGGACCAATACCACGACCAGTAGTACCGATTGCTCCCTTACCACGGGCAATCTCGGAGGCCTTATCAATAGCAGGATGAATAGGTAACAGCAAAGAGCAGGAACCATTGACCTTAATGCGCTCTTCTGCATCAGTGATGCCTGCCTGCTTGAGCTCTTCAATTTCCTCAAACAGCGCGACAGGATTTACCACAACTCCAGAGCCGATAAGGCACTGACAGTTTTTGTGCATGATCCCGGAGGGAACGAGTCTTACAACCACTTTCTTGTCACCGACTACCAAAGTGTGGCCGGCATTATTGCCGCCCTGGCTACGTACAACTACGTTGGCTTGAGAGGTAAGCAAATCAGCAACTTTGCCTTTGCCCTCATCGCCCCACTGCGTGCCGAGCACGACTACATTCTTAGGCATTTATATCCTCACTCCCGCAGGCTGGATCAAAAAAAACAAAACTTTTAGGCCGAGAAAAATAAAATCCCGCCAAAGACGGGATTTTAACTCATTTTTTAACAGTAAGCATGTTCTACATTACTTCTTACCATCAAAACTTCCAAAATATTTGAAGAAATCATTTCCTTCAGGCTTGAGCACCATGACATCAGATCCTGAAGACATGGAATTCTTATAAGCATCCATTGAGCGGAGGAATTCAAAAAGCTCACTGTTTCTGCTGTAGGCATCAGCGTAGATCTTGACTGCCTCGGCATCACCATCACCACGCAAAGTGCGTGAAGCCTTCTCAGCCTCAGCAATCTTAACCGTCACCTCACGATCGGCCTGAGCACGTATTGCCTCAGCATCCTTACGCCCCTGAGAGCGGTGCAGTTTGGCAACAGCATCACGCTCGGCGCGCATACGCAAATAAATGGAATTTGAAACCTCAGGTGGCAGATTAATCTGCTTGATGCGCACATCGATGATACGAACACCCAAATCGCGAGCAGATGAGCCGATATCACGTAGGGCGTTTTGCATCACCTCATCACGCTTGGTGGTTCCTAATACAGAATTGTCGCCACTTTTCTGGGAATCAAACTCATCCTCGGTCTTATCAGTATCCTGACCAGAAACAATTTCATGAATGGTCAGACGACCGATCTGACTGCGCAATGAGTTATTGATCTTACGAGAGAGCAATTCCTCTGCCTGCATGCGGTTGCCACCTGCGGTAGTTAAATAATAGGTGGCAGCATCTTCAATCTGCCATTTGACATAAGAATCAATAATGACGTCTTTTTTCTCTGAGGTGACAAAACGGTTGGCACTCTGATCGATAGTCTGGATACGCGAATCCATGATCTTGACCTTATCGATAAAAGGCAGTTTGAAGTGCAATCCAGGCTGCATCACATTCAAAGTAGCATCATCACTACGGGTAACCTTACCAAAGCGGGTAACAATACCAATGGTACCTTCTGAAACTACATAGAGGCATTGGAAAAGACCAAAGACCACGACGATCAGAAGGACAAGCAAAAGATTTAATTTATTAGCTTTCATGATCCTTACCTCTGGCTGTATCCGTTGCTGTTGCTAGATGATAAAGGAGGATAGCTTCTGCTCTGAGAACTGCTCTGAGTGGAAGTTTGGCTCTGAGTTGAAGATGAGCTCTGATCATTTGCGCTGTTGGCCTGAGCTTTCTTTAAGGCATCCTCACGCAACTGCTGCAGATATTCATCATTATCGTTATTAGCCTTAGTCTTGGCCTTCATATTATCAGGCAATGGCAAATAGATAACTGGAGATGAGCCCTCAGGAGTATCTAGAATGACCTTCTGAGAATTAGACATCACTGATTGCATGGTCTCAAAATAAATACGGCGACGAGTAATATCAGGAGCCTTTTCATACTCAGGCAGAACCTTATCAAAGCGGGCAACCTCACCTTGTGCATTCAATACTACCTGTGAGCGATAAGCCTCAGCCTCCTGACGGATACGCTGTACACGACCTTCAGCCTTAGGCAGAACCTCATTGGCGTATGCCTCAGCCTCTCTCTTGTAACGCTGCTCATCTTCCTGTGCTGAAATTGCATCATCAAAGGCTGCCTTTACCTGATCTGGGGCGCGGGCAGGCAAGAAGTTGACATCCACAATAGAAAGACCAGTGTTATAGGGAACAATGATGGAGGTCAAAAGCTCGCGGGTATTCTGACGAACCATTTCACGGCCAGAGGTTAAGATGTCATCCATCAGCGTATGGCCAACGACATAACGCAAGGCACTGTCAGTGGCTTCAAGCAAAGTATGATCAGGATCGACGGTTGAATACAGATACTTCACCGGATCGCTGATACGATACTGCACGTCCATCTCAACTATGACCACGTTCTCATCCTGAGTTAACATGGTGCCTGAGGACTGCAGTGCACGCACCTGCTCAATATCGACAATGTTTACATTATCAATACCAGGGATCTTCCAGCGAAGGCCTGGATCTACCACGTCGTACATTTTGCCAAAGCGCAGTACTACACCACGTTCAGCCTCACGTACGGTATAGAAGCCGGATACAATGATACCGGCAAGGGCTAGCACCAAGGCAAAGGAGGCCATGGTTCCTATTTTCATTGAGCCAGAACTACGGTTGCCTGATGAGCCACTGCCACCAGATCCTTTCTTTTTTCCAAAAAAGGAAAACAGTTTGTTGGCAAGATCATTTAGACTGTCTAAACCATCTTTATTGCCGTTTCGGCGCTGACGTCCCCAAGGATCATTATCCCTGTTGCCATCATTGCCTGATCCTGGGGCATTCCAGCCCATGGAGTCATGGTTAGTTTCTTTCATTTTTCAGCTCTCAAGCGAGTCAAAATCAAATTCAGTACTGACTTTCCAAGGACAAGCTCCTTGGCATGAACGAGTTAAGGCACCTTGGGTGTCCTTATCTATACGAGATGCGTCCTGAGGACGAATAGTAATCTTGAGGATATTCTCCCCCATCTCGTTGTAATTTTCTTCAACTACGGCCTTTTTTTCATATAAAAGGCTACGTAATCTACCATCACGGGGATCTATCTTAACAGTAAAATCTACTCTTTCAGAGCCCAAGAGCTCAGATACTGCCTGCAAAAGATCACTAAGACCTGCTCCGGTCTTGGCACTTACATATACTCTAAGTGGGATCCCTTGCTCATCGCGCACAATACCTGCTGCGGTATCCTCCATCAGATCGCATTTGTTAAAAACCAAAAGCGTGGGCACCTTTTGCGCACCAACTTCATTTAAAACCGCATTCACAGCGTTGATGTTGTCATCACGTCTTTGATCGGCAGCGTCGATAACATGTAATATCAGTGATGCCTGAGCCGTCTCCTCAAGGGTTGATTTAAATGCGGCGATCAAATCATGAGGCAAATGGCGGATAAAACCTACGGTATCTGCAAAAACAGCTGTGCCTATACCCTGTATCTCTACAGTTCTTAAAGTAGGATCCAGTGTAGCAAAAAGCTTGTCAGCTGCATAAACCTCGGCATTAGTCAAAGTATTAAAAAGTGTTGATTTACCAGCGTTGGTGTATCCAGCAAAGGAGACAACCGGAATACTGTTTTTCTGTCTTAAGGCTCTGTTCTGCCCACGACGGCGTTCAACCACCGCCAAATCATCCTTTACGGCAGCAATACGCTCACGTAAGGCACGACGATCAAGCTCGATCTGGGTTTCGCCTGGTCCTCCGCGCAAGCCAAAGCCACCCTTCTGACGTTCAAGGTGAGTCCACCCACGAACCAAACGGGCCTGCTCGTATTGCAGTCTAGCAAGCTCCACCTGAAGCTTTCCCTCATAGGTACGAGCTCGCTGAGCAAAGATGAGAAGAATAAGAGCAATTCTGTCCATCACTCTTGCCTTAAGAGCCTTCTCTAAATTACGCTCCTGTGCAGGTGACAGACGGGAATTGAAAATGACGGTTTCTGCTTCAGTGGCAGCAACAGCAGCAGCAACTTCCTCTGTTTTGCCACTACCGATAAAAAAGGCTGGATCAGGAGAATCTCGTTTGCAGACAATACTCTCGCAGACATCTGCTCCGGCAGTTTCTGCAAGGCGCACCAACTCCTGCAAATCTTCCTGCGATTCCTCGCGCGGAAGCTCCGCATGCACCAAAACGGTCTTACCCAGCAGTTCTACCTGCGGATCCTGCATGTGTCAAAAGGATCCAGATCAGGCCTGAGGCTTGGTTTCTTCCTCTTTGGATGTGTCCTCAGAGAGTTGACCAATATTCACAGAGCGCGCAGGTACTATGGTGGAGATGGCATGCTTATATACCATCTGACTTACCTGATTACGCAACAAAATCACGAACTGATCGAAGGATTCGACCTGTCCTTGAAGTTTAATGCCGTTGACGAGATAAATTGAGACTTGAATATGCTCACGGCGGAGAGCATTTAAAAACGGATCCTGTAAAGATTGTACCTTTGCCATCTTGATCCCCAGTTCTAGTAGTTATCAGTTATTGGGAGCATAAATACCGATGCCGCTGATCTAATGCAGTTTAATTAAGTTACTGCTTATTCGCCTTGTCACCAAAACGTAGATCATATCGTCTATACAAATATACACAAGTTTTGTGAGCTAGAGCTAAAAATATATCTCAATGAGTAAAAAAAATCACTGATGAACATCACGACAAATATTTAGCCACAAGAGAAAGCGCAATTTTAACGTTATCCACAGCCCCCGGCTCTAAAATTTCACGATGTAAATTATCACTTTGTGAAAGGCCCCCTCTAAGCCAGGTCATTTGATGCTTGGCAAGATGAGCAGTGGCGATAACTCCACGTTCAATCATCTCCTGATATGTAAGTGATCCGTCTAGGTATTCCCACATCTGACGGTACCCCACACAACGCATAGAAGGCATGGTCAAATTGAGATCACCGCGGTTGCGCAGAGCAATCACTTCATCTTCAAAGCCTGATGCGAGCATCTGCATAAAACGCTCTCTGATCTGAAGACGCAACTTTTCACGACCATCACTAGGCAATAGCACTAATTCCACACGCTCAAACGGACATTGATCTCCTTTGTTCTCAAAAAAAGAGCTCATGGGGCGTCCGGTCATGGCAATCACCTCAAGTGCCCGCGAGACCCGCTGTTTGTCATTTGGCGATAACTTTGCATATAAGGGAGGATCAAGTAGCTTTAATTTCTCATGCATATAAGGCCAACCGTGTTCCATAGCCTCCTGTGCAATCCCTGCTCTAACGGCCTCATCAGTTGGAGGCAGTGGCGACAGACCATCACACAGAGCCTTGTAATACATCATGGTGCCACCGCAGATAACCGGCAATTTACCACGCGCGCAGATCTCACCTACAAGCCTTATACAGTCGCTACGAAAATCTGCAGCACTATAGCTTTCTATAGGATCAATGATATCGATAAGATGGTGAGGACATACTGCCCGTTCTGCTGCTGTAGGCTTTGCTGTTCCTATATCCATCTGCCGATAAATCAAGGCCGAATCTAGGGAAATTATTTCAATGGGAAGATAATTTGCAAGCTCAAGTGCTAGCGATGTCTTTCCTGATGCCGTAGGTCCTAAGATGACTAATGCACAATTTTTCTGCATCAAACTTGCTCCTCAAATGTGGCTACGGCTTTTCTAATATCTAAAATACGGCAAAGAGCACGGTTGTGCTCATCATCTGCATCAATACTATTTAGCAATTCATTTATCTCATGATCTGCAAGAGAGACAGCACACGCCCCTACAACTAATGTCGACAACGTCTTAGGACAGCGTCCCTTTAGGAGCTCATCTGAGGAGGCAATAACTGCAAAGGCCTTGCTACAAAAAGATGACAGTTCTACATCCTGAATCATGGCTGGCACAGTTAAAACTGAAATCTGATTGCGTGAAACGGCAAGCTTAAAGCCACAACGCTCTGCACTTATAAGACTTTTTTTCAAAGCCCTGATAAGTCCCTCCTGAGGACGCAACGCAAAAGGAATACTAAGCGCATGAGTTACAACACTGTTATGCTCTACATTGCTTTCATATTCCCTTGCCATCCTATCCTGCTTAAGAGCAAGGAGATTAACCAAAAGATAACGATTTTCGCGTCTAATAAATACTGTTCTGTCACTCATGCGCTCAATTATGATCTGATCTAGGCATGGAGCTGACACTTGAGTATTTTTACTCTGAGCATGTGCTTTATCCAAAGCCTCATCCTCAGCAGAAGACGTTGTAGTCTTCATCTTATGTCTTTGAGCATTCACAACAATATCAGCAACAGCGTGCTCATTATCTTTATGAGGCTCAAGCTGTACACGGCTGGCTTTGGCATGAGAGGCCACCATGCTTTGAAAATCGGCATTACGTCTTTGCTGTAGCAGATCTTGTTTAAGCTCGAGAGCTGATGATCCTACATTTTTATTGACAGCGGTAACTGCATCCTTAACATCAGCATCTGATTTAAGACCTGCATCTGACGTTGCAGCTCTCCTTTGAAAAAAACCACCAAGACCTGAGGGAAAAGTACTTTGGGTTACCGGATCATCTAAATCAGGACAATCCAGGGGGGCAGGGGTGATAGTGCTTACATGTGCTAAAACAGCAGGCTCTTCATCAAGGCCTAATAAATCATCCTGAGATTTCTTAGGACGGTTATCTTCAAAGGCCTGCAGTAGCGTCTGGGAGATCAGATCGTGGACATCACGTGCGTGATGAAAACGCACCTCATCCTTTCTTGGATGCACATTGACATCACACTCATGAGGAGAGCAGGTAAGATACAGTACACAGCGTGCAGTCTGTCCCTTGCCGTAAAACTCGCTATAGGCCTCGCGCACAGCATGAACCACAGTTTTGTCTGCAACCGGACGGCTGTTTAGAAATAAAAAGATTTTTTCAGTTCCCCCCTGCGAAGCATCACCACCTGCTAAAGCAAGTCCTTTGATCTGTAGCAACGGATCATCGGTGTTTACACTGACACTATCCTTAAACTCACTACCTGAAAGCTGGGCTATACGCTTAAAACGGGAGAGCTCATCTGTAGCCTTGCGGACTTTAATCAAACTCTTGTTATCTGAAATAAGCTCAAAAGAGATCTCAGGATGACTAAGAGCACAGCGGATAAATACATCCTTGATGCGCCCAAGTTCGGTTCTGTCCGATCTTAAAAAACGTCTGCGTGCCGGAGTATTAAAAAAAAGCTCGCGCGCCTCGACTGTAGTCCCGATGCCGTGAGGTGCAGGAATAACATTAGCCTCCATCTGCGGGCCTTCACAGGATACTTGATAACCATCCTGCTCATCTCTAGTTCTTGATGTCAGCGTAAGCTTAGTTACCGAGGCTATAGATGCCAAAGCCTCACCACGAAACCCCAATGTTTGGATATTTTCAAGATCCTCGGTTGTGGAAATCTTTGAAGTGGCATGTGGCGCTAGTGCAAGCTCTAGCTCGTCACAGGGAATTCCTGAGCCGTTATCCGACACCCGAATTAGAATACGGCCAGCACCCTCAATATAACATTTAATATCATCAGCACCTGCGTCAACTGCATTTTCGAGCAGTTCCTTTACCACTGAGCTTTGGCGCTCTACCACCTCACCTGCGGCAATTTGATTGGCAAGCTGTATCGATAATCTATGAATGCCCATTATTTTGGCACCTTCAGCATCTGTCCTGGGGTCACTACATCAGATTTTAAGTTATTGATACGTTTAAGCTCAGCAACAGAAATTCCATGGCTTGCAGCGATTCTGGAGAGAAATTCTCCCTTTTGCACCTTATAGCTTACATATTTTGATGAAGAGGATGCATTTGAGACGGCTGTAGTTCTCTTATCAGATTCAATGCGTGATTTCAGATTAGAAAGCGGATTTTTTTCATAATAAGACTGAATTCCCAAGAAAATCCTGTAGGCCATCTGCTTTTGATAATTAGGCTGATTAAGCTGAATCTCCTCATATTTATTGGACAGAAATCCTGTCTCAATCAAAAGTGAAGGAATATCTGGAGCCTTAAGTACCGCTAATGACTGATATACGGGGCGTTTCTTATAAAGATAAGTAAATTTACCTATGCTTTTTAAGATTTCAGCACCGAGATCATAGCCTTCAGAGCGTGAGTTCTGCGATGCCATATCAACCACCATAGTCTCAAGATATGGATTATTTCTGGCATCATTTAACACAGTACCTGCACCACCGCTCAGCTTGCCTGATTTACCAGTATTTACTACCTTATTGTTTTCTCGCTGAGCTCGATTTGAGGACTGTAGCAGAATTTCAGTTCCTCGCGCAGTGGTTGCAGAAGGAGTTGAATTACAGTGAATTGAAATAAGTAGCTCTGCCTTTTTCTTTCTGGCAATGGCAGATCTAGCGTCCAAATCGACATAACGGTCAGAGCTTCTTGTTAGTACCGCTCGAAGACGCTTATCGGTATTAATGTAATTCGTAAGATATTTGGCAATAGAAAGAGCTACATCCTTCTCACGTACCCCACGTTGGCCCTTAGCACCAGGATCCTTGCCACCATGCCCTGGGTCAATTGCTATCACAAAGGGCTTGGCATTTGCCTTGACGGTCACAGCCTGAGGTGGTGCTACTGTATCCTTAACCTGCTCAGTGTCACGATCATCATTTTGGGCAACTGCATTTTGTTTTGCCGCATTCTTCTCATTAGCCTTTTGCACCTGCTCTTTTGCATAGTCAGAGCGTAGTTTAGCAAGGGCAACATCATATTTTTTGGCCTGCTCAGGACTCATGGAACGAATACCGTCAGCACCTGCCGTTGAATACTGATTAAAAAGCTCCCCCTCAAGGGTTTTGAGGCTCTTGTTGGTATTTGTAGAGCTGGAGCTTTTGTCGCTACTGGCAGTTACAGTGGCATTGCTACTAGAGGTATGAGGAAAATCAGCTACCAGCCTCCAATCCTTATTGCCATCACGCGGAGAGAGCATAAAGACATTAGGGATGCCACATGACTGGGACATGAACACATAGCGTGCGTCCTTGCCCTCAATAATTTTCTGAGATCCGGTAATACAGCCTGATGATGGAGTAGGCATCAAAGGTGCGTTATTAACATTTGACAGATTCTTCAATCGCACAATGAGCCTACCGTCCTGCTGTCTTACCTGAGCCCATCTGCTATCCGCATCAAGATCAAAAACCACACGAGTTTTGTCGGTATTAGCAAAAGAACGTACGGATTTTAAATTGGCGGCATCGGCATAATTACCGATGATGAAGGTTGCCGCCAGCATTAATAAGGATAAAAATTTTGATCTCATGTCTAGGATTTACGTACAAACATTGCTGTAAGAGAGCTCAGCTCATCAGCAGAAAGAATAGCTGATCTTATCACAACGTTACGCCTGTCCTTGCCATAGGATAGTTCTACCGTGACATCAGCCTCAGGTAAATGTCCTTGAGCCTTCTGCGGCCACTCAACAAGAACCAGAGCCTTTTTGCAGAAATAATCTCTAATTCCCATGTATTCAAGCTCTTCAGGATCTAACAGACGATAGAGATCAAAGTGAAATATTTCAAATCCCGGAAAAGTATAGGGTTCAACTAAGGTGTAAGTTGGAGACTTTACATTTCCCTCATAGCCCTGACCGCGCAAAAGTCCGCGAGTCATGGTGGTCTTACCTGCACCTAAATCCCCCTCTAGGAAAACACATATAGCATTATTTGATGCTTGCACATGCGCCAAAAGGATCTGACCAAATTTATTGCCAAATTTTAATGTCTCCTCCTCACCTATCAATTCAAACACGCACTCTGCCATTTACAAGTCTCCTAATATAATCTTCAAGATCTGTTGGTAAGGTACCTACAGGGCCAAATTCATCTGCAGCCATTTCACCTGCTTTGCCATGGATACAAGCACCACATATAGTAGCCTGTCTAAGTGACAATTCTCCTGCTGATAAAGCTGCAATAATGCCTGTGAGTAGATCTCCAGAACCTCCTGTTGCCAATGCTGGAGATCCAGAGGTTACTACTGCCAAATGCTTACTGCTACATACTATAGTGCCAGCACCTTTTAGTAGGACAATTCCTCCATATATAGCTTGCAGTTGCTTAGCCGCCTCAAAGCGATCAACATTTACATCAGCAGCACTTATACCCAAAAGACGTCCTGCCTCACCAGGATGAGGAGTAATAATACGATTTTCCTGAGCAATAGTGCCGTCCATTTTAGATAATAAGGTTAGAGCATCCGCATCGGCGATTGTGTCAACACCACTATCAATCACCATGTCTAACAATACTTGCGCATGATTATTTAATCCAAGACCAGGACCTATAGCTACTGTATCTGCCCACGCTATGGCTTTTTTAACCGCATCTAAGTTATTAAAGTCAACGGTCATAAGCTCAGGATGGACACTTTTGATAGCATTGTTATTGTTAGGATCGGTTGCGATCTTAACTAAGCCTGCACCTGCACGCAAAGCCCCAATTCCTGCCATAATGGCAGCTCCACCCATATCATAAGCGCCTGCAATGATTAGAACCTTGCCATTATCGCCTTTATTACACGAATAAAGTCTTAAGGGAAGATCATCGATGATATTGGCATATTGCACTCTTGTAAGATTATGCGTTTCAAGTCTACTTACATCATCAACATAATCACTCAAATCACATTGCAAATCGTTAAATAGAATTTCTCCGGTGTAATCAACAGCATCTCCCGTGAATAGACCAGGCTTTAGAGCCAACATACATACAGTGTAATCGGCATTGACACAATCTCCTGGTACAAAGCCAGTGTTTGCATTTACACCAGAAGGACAATCTGCAGCAAAGACCTTAGCCTGCGTGCGATTAATAAATGCTATCCAATTGCTAACATTCTCTCGTGGAGCTTTGGTGATCCCTGTTCCTAAAAGCGCATCAATAATCACACAAGAACGCGCCTCCTCTATGGAGGGCAATTCACTTTCAACTCTACCGCCAGCACCAATATAATCGCGATAAGCCTTTTGCGCCTCCGAACCTTCATGAGGGGCTGCACAAGAAAAAAGTCTTACCTTGCTTCCACGTTCAAAAAGGATCTGACCTGCAGCATAGCCATCACCTCCATTATTTCCACTTCCGCAAAAAATTAAGCATTCCATTCCATGGCACTGATGCTCATCTATGGCCTTAACCAAAGCAGCTCCTGCACGCTTCATAAGCTCGTAGCAATCACCACTACCACTTGCTTGGGCATAGGCTGCCTCAAAAGCCTTTACTTGCTTAACTGTAAATAACCTTGATGGCAATGTATTCATATGTAACCTCTTTATCACTGGGATCTATTGTAGCAAGCAATGCTCAAATCCTGCGCAATGCCACAAGAGTGACACAATATAGTCACCAACTTTACTTTCTTTTGCTATGCTTTTACCCACAGTGCAATAGATATTGTTAAAACCAATGCATACGGAGCCCAATTATGGAGATCTTAGGTGTCGATATCGGTGGAACTGGTATCAAAGGAGCAGTCGTTGAGACTACAACTGGTGAACTAAAGACTGAAAGACTAAGACTGCTAACTCCCCAACCTGCAACCCCAAAAGCTGTAGCAAATACCTTAAAAGAGTTGGTTACAAAAATAGGTTTTTCAGGTCCAATAGCCTGTGGATTTCCAGCTCGCATTACTCAAGGTATAGTGCGCACTGCAGCAAATATCGATGATTCATGGATCGACGTACCTGTAGAACAACTATTCCAAGAAACTTTGGGCACTGATTATCCAGTTCCTGTAGTAAATGACGCTGATGCTGCAGGTCTTTGTGAGCAAGTATTAGGTGCGGCTAAGGGCCGTATGGATAAGGTTTTGTTCCTAGTTGTAGGTACCGGCATTGGATCTGCCATCTTTACTCATGGATATATGTATGAAGGTACCGAGCTAGGTCACCTCAAATTCAAAGGAGACATTGCCGAACATTACTGCTCTGCCATAGTTCGCGAAAAAGAGGATCTATCATGGGAAAAATGGGGCAAGCGTTTTGGTAAATATTTAAATTACGTAAACTTCCTATTTGATCCAGATCTATTCATTATTGGTGGCGGTGTTTCTGCAAAATTTGATAAATGGAAGGCTTATTTGCCTTCAGAACTCAACGTTGTACCCGCACAAACCTTAAATCATGCAGGCATTATTGGAGCTGCTCTCTATGGAGAGCGCCGAATCAAAGCCCAATAAAATTGAGATCTGAAAACTATAGGCGCGATATCAAGATACCGCGCCTTTTAATGTGCTGTTTTTGAGGATAAAACAACCTTTATTTACCGCGCTTAACTTTAAGTTCGTCCTTAGCACGTTGCATTTGAGTCATGAAATGAGGATCTCCGGTAAGACGAGCATAGACTGCAGCACCTAAAATGCGACCGGCTTCGACATCAGACTTCCAATGAGGACCACAGATCCAACGGCTCTCACCAATTTCATAGCCTTCCTTTAGGATCTTCTCAGAAAGATCAGGCATTAATGCAGTAAGTGTAAGTGCTACTGTCCAAGAGCGCATAGTGTGACCTGATGGGTAACTGCCCTTGCTGATCTTTAGATATTGATCAGGACGGCAGGTCTGATCGTCAGTATGAGTAATGAACGGACGTGAACGATTGAACTTCTGCTTAGCAGGCATCATTGTCTGCTCAATTGATGGCCATGCCATCTCTAGCAGACGATATGTTTCTGGAGTATTTTCCTTGGTAATGTTAACACCGGTTGTTTCTGAATAGCGTCCAAGAAGAGGATCGAAATTATGCATATCCGCATCAACTGCAGCACGTTTGCCACGAGGGGTATCACGCATTGATTTGCCTAGTTGGTATTGAGCTTCATCTGCCTGTTGCACAGGAGAGTTGAGAGCCGGAGGACCATCCAAAATGGCCGCGCCATTTACTGCAGGAGCCACGTCCTTTGCAGGAACTGACTGCATCTGCGTTGTACTACAAGCACTAAGAACTAATGCTGAAGCTATAGCACATACAAGCTGAATTTTTGTTGCTTTCATAATTCTCCCTGATATTGTTGAATTCTTGATAGCACTATCTTAATGTAATTTGGTCTAATATGTTGCAATTAAATTTAAAATCTGTAGGCATCACATACGTACGAATTATATTGATTCCAGACTTTAAATTGCTTCTTTTATTCTAGCAGACGTTTATATGGTCACAATTCTCGTTATAACTTCGTCGCAATGTCGTTATAAGTTCGTCGTAATTTTCGTACAATTCCGTCGTAATGTCGTTATAACTTCATTGTAATTTCATCATAATTTTCGTTATAAGTCCGTCATAACCTCGTTGTGGTTTCGTCATATTTTTCGTCATAACTCCGTCGTAATTTCGCTTATAACCCTCCGTTGTAATTACACCATAATTTTCGATAGGAAAAGTTATAGTTCAAACCAATAACGGCCTTTAACCATAATATGCTTATTTTTCATTGTGTCTAACAAATCACTTAGCATTCTATTTTGTTGTTTAACAGTTTTGTCATGAGGCATAACATCTTTTAGATACTCATAGATATCAGCTCTCTTAGCTCCATCTTGTCCGGCATTTTTGAGATACTGCAATATCATTTGCTTCATTTTTTCTGTATCAAGACCTTTATTCTTGGTATAAGCAGGTAGTTGGTGTATTTTTTTAGCTATTCTCAAAGAAATTCGATAATTAGGATCCCGCCCCTCTATAAGACCTCGTTTTCTCAACTTTAATGCAATTTCCTTATTTATTGTTCGTCCTTTCTGTACAGCATCTAACCAAATACAATCTTGAAGAGTAAGATTTTTTTCGCTTTCTAGAATTGCGCAATAACGCTCATCTATTACACCGCCGTACAAAGTTACTGCTACTCTTCTATTGGCTACATCAATATCATAATCAGGCATTGGAAAAAGCCTTGATCGTTGCTCATTAAACATTTTACGAATGCCTCGTCCAATAGTATCTATCATATTGAAGTTCACCATAGCTCTACACAGACATGCATTACGAAAATGTATTTGTGGACCTTGAGTTGTTAGGGCATTCTCTAACGTACCGGGGAGAAAACTACCACCATTAACGTAATATAAAAAACCAGGATTTTCTACAATGATGATTCGGCTCTGTAACGTATAATCCTGATGTGCTATACAATTGTGTAATGTTTCACGCATGGTGTAATCATCATATTGTTGCTTGGTATCAGGGAAAAGTGTTCCTCCAGGCATTTCTCTCAATGTCAAATTATCAATTCTTGCCAAAACTTGATCTACTGTCAAAATAAAAGGAGACGAGAAGTGCTCAAAATCGACTACCTCTTGATTTTTATCACGACGGGACCAAGAAATTTCTATCACCGCAGGACGTAATTTAAAGGTCGCTTCAGGCTTACCTAACAAAATAATTGCAGCACGAGTAAGCTTCCCTTCTACCATAACTCCACTCTTGCTAAGAAATGTTTCATCACTCCACGATTTAATTTCCTCAGAAGAAATGCGACTACCATGCACTTTTATGAACATCAAACGAGCTTTAGCCAGAGCAAATTCATCAAGATCATTAATTGTGGCATTTGGCACAAGTTGCGCAGACCAATCCTTAGCTGTGGGAATAGGTTCTTCTAAAATGACATTTAAACGCTCAGGAGTCATCTCCACTAAAGAATCCTCAATACGTTGCCATGCCTTTCTGTGAGCATACACTGGGCGACGAGGATGATGCTTTGGTATCTGTATAATCCAAACTATCTTATTGGTATCCTTAGTTCTAAACTCACGAATGCTCAACCCTTCTGACGGTAAATTAGTACATTGTTCAATAAGTTTAAAAACAGCTGACTGCGTATTTGCCACCTGCCCATTGAAAGTCAGTTTTGAAACGTCCGTACCAACAATATTTAAAGTCTGATCTTCAACACCAATCACCAAGAAACCGCCATCCATATTTGCAATAGCAGCTACATATGAAACAACATCATCTTTCTCATGACTAGAAAAACTGTTTTTTAGGTTCTTAAATTCTTTCCACTCGCATCGAGCATTTTCGTAAGGATATTCCTGTCTAAGAAAGTCTTTTAACTCAAACTCCAACAACAACTGCATATTGCCCGGCCTACTTTTGATATCAAATAACGATCCAAACGTTGCATACACCATTTATATGCTGTTTAGTATATGTTATTCAATCTGCAATGTCACATAAATCAGTAAAAAAAATATCTACACATCAATTTATATCGGTTCTACACTCTCAATTCTTATCTGTAATCTTTCCATGCCCTGATAGCGATTAATTTCAAGAGCATATACTGCTCGTACCTTGATGCCTGAAATAAGAGCCTTCTCCTGTACACTTGCTCTAAACTTAATAGCATTGAGCACACGTCCACTATCACTCTTTAAAGTAAATCTTACGTGCATATTTTTAATAATATATATGCTGACTACCTCAAATACTCCATCAAACAAAGGCTCAGGGAATCCCTCTCCCCAAGGACCAAGATCCTCTAAAGTCCTAGCAAAATTTATATTTAAATAATCGTTATCAAGCTCACCATCTGTAATAAGCTCAGCTTCCTTAGGAGATGATAAATACTCGAGGCAATAATCCTGAAAAACCTCACGGAATTTGTCTAATGCAGATGCTCTGATATTAGCACCTGCAGCCATGGCGTGCCCTCCGCCTCCAACCAAAATACCAGGATGCTCATCGGCCATACGCCGCAAGATCTCACCTAACGGCACACCAGGAACTGAGCGAGCCGATCCCTTAATAATCTCCCCCTCACCAGAAAAAGCAAAGCAAGGTATGCCATAATCTTCTTTTAAACGGCCTGCAATCAATCCTGTAATACCTGAAAGCCAGCTTGCACGATAGAGTACCAATCCTCCTGAAGGCGTAATAGCAGCGGCATCCTCGCGAGCCTCTTTTAAAGATACTCGTTCAAAATCACCACGACGACGATTACACATTTCAAGTCTAGATGAAAGCTCATCTGCTTGTTTAGGATCATCTGTCAAGAGTAAATCAAGCGCAGGATTATCCTCTAATTTGATCCTGCCTGCAGCATTAAGCCTAGGACAGAGCTCAAAACCAATCGCATGAGGATCAAGTAATGAAAGATCTGTTTTTGTATAGGAGGCAAGAGATGAAACACCGATAACCGTAGCCCCCCGATGTAACCTATCTAGCCCTGCTTTTACCAAACGACGGTTATTTGGATCAAAGGCCACCACATCACCTACCGTTCCTAGAGCCACTAAATCTAAGAAGTTTGCCATTACAGGCTTTGGCTTTGATGCATAGTACCCTTGCTCATCAAGTACTGCTCGAACGGCACTTAGTACATAAAAAAGGACACCAGCACCGCATAGGGCAGTAGATCCAAATTTATTATCAGGACGTTTGGGATCGACAACTGCTAGGGCCTTAGGCAGTATTTCCTGACATTCATGATGATCGGTTATGACGAGATCGATATCAAGCTCTGATGCCCGCAAGGCTGCATCTTGGCAACTAATACCATTATCTACCGTTAAAATTAGCTGTACACCTGAGGATTTAGCAAGTTCTACCTCCTTTGGTGACAAACCATAGCCCCCATCATAACGGGACGGAACCTTACATAAGACTTTATCAGAGTCTAGGCCTAATGCACGCAGAGCACGCACACCAAGAGCGGCCCCAGTCATACCATCAACATCATAATCACCAAAGACCAATACCTTTTCATTATTTACAACGGCATCGGCAATACGTTTTGAGGCAAGATCAATATCAGGCAGATCACGATAATGGAGCAGATAACGTAATTCTGTTGAGGCGTCCTCAAGATTGGATATACCTCGAGATGCCAACAAGGACCTTATTACAGCATCTTTTATCTCAAGTAATCCTGTATCATCTCCAATTTCACGCCTGACAATTTTCACAAAAGCCTCCTTATTAAGAGCTCTATTGTAGCAAATGAGCACCTAATCAAGATTTGCTAAAATATAGACATTGGAGGCAACAATGGATAAAAGCTTAGCAAGACATCTCGATCAGGGTTCTTTTATCCTGCTGCTACCACTTTTGTGCCTAGCCCTTATATCATCAGGACTTGATCCGCGTCTGCCACAGCAATTTACTGAAGAATTCCGCCAGACTATTGTTAATTTCTCTGAGATATTTTTTCCAGGAGCCTTTGCCGCCGCTGCCGCTTTTCTCATGCCTAGCTACTGGCGTTCAATGCAGATCCTCTCCGTATCAGTTATTTATTCTGCTATAACCGTCATTGATCCTCATGGCTTACAGGATCTTTGCTCATCACCTATTGTGCCGGTAATGTCTTCACTCTCAGCAACATTTTTGTATCTGCCAACAGAACGCAAAACCGAACTTGAGCAGGATCTAGGACAAGGAATTATCAGATTTATTCAAGCAGCACTGCTTGCCACAACAGTCTATATTCTGCTTCTGTCTATTGTTGATTCTCTTGCAGACTTTATCGATTTAACCTTCTCCCGTGCCTTTCATATTTCATTACTTACTGCCGTCATAACTCCCGTCTACAGCATTATGCAGACTGTAGGTTATACCGAGCTGGTATCTACCATAAGACCGCTGCAGACTGATGATCCGCATATGCTAGCAGTGACTACCGCCGTAATCGGTACTAACCTCATTTCATTTCCAGCAATCCTGATGGCACGTTCAGTAATTGCCAAGCCCTCAAGAAGGTTATTTTTAATATCCTTAGGTCTTATCACCATTATTACCTCCCACATAGGCATCTGTATTTCAATTGAGCTTACCCTACTGCTGCTGTTCTTCCCTGGGACTTATGTATTGCTTCTGACCTCTTCTGCACTTTTATGCCTATGTTGCTTTTTTTTGCAAAATTGCTGTCTTTCAGGAGTAGTGCAGCTCTATCAACCTAATTTAATTCTGCCGGTAACTGACGTATTTGCACTGCATGACAACGATCTAGCATGCCTACTGTTAGCCTTCTTTATTCCTATAATTTTATTAATGGTCATGAGTTACGCCAAAAAGCGCTATGGCCGTGCATTAGGCAGTACTACTGATACCCACAGTCTGCGTTACTATCTTGATAAAAAAAGCAGTCCAGATCTTGTTGCACTTGCATTGCTAAGAGCCTTTGGAGGACTGTCCAATATCGTAGCCGTAAACCATCAGGGAAGAGAGCTTTTAGTTGAGGTGGTGGATTTAAACACCGTTTCAGCCGATGCTATACACAAAATCTGCCACCGTAGATGCAGAATTGACAGGCGTAGCAAAATATATTTCTGCCACACCGGCGCAAACAGCACCGTGATAATGCAACGAATAAAACACCTGCTTACAGGGACCAAAATACGAGAGGAGATCGTGTCCTCGTACACCTCTCCAATGTTCAATATCCGCGAATTTGTAAAATTACGTGACGAAAAGAAGGGAAATACTCCTAATGACTGAAAAAAATGAATGGATGCAGATTAAGGTTCGCACCGAAAACAGCTACTCTGACACTGTCTCAGATCTACTTGAACAGCTAGGAGCTCTTAGTGTTACCTTTGAAGATGCCGAGGATTCTCCTATCTTAGAGCCTCGTCCTGGCGAGCGTAGATTGTGGCCTTCAACAGAGGTTACCGGACTTTTTGCGCAGGGTACGGATGCCAAGCCCATTTTACAGGCCATGCGTGCAATCTTAGGCGATCATATTCCTATGGCTGCAGTAGGTCTTGAGGATAAGAACTGGATCCGTGAATGGATGTCTCAATTCAAGCCCATCAAGTGCGGTAATCGTCTGTGGATCTGCCCATCCTGGCTACACGTTGATGAACCCAATGCGGTAACTGTGATGCTAGATCCTGGTCTTGCCTTTGGTACCGGCACCCATCCTACAACTTGGCTATGCCTAAATTTTCTCGATAGTCTAGATTTAGATGGAAAGAGCATTGTGGACTATGGCTGCGGCTCAGGCATCCTTGGTATTGCTGCCTTAAAATTAGGTGCCAAGGTGGCATCTGGTGTAGATATTGACGATCAAGCTATTTTGGCATCTGACGAAAATTCAGAGCGTAACGGAGTCAAAGGACGCTTTACCTTATATCTAAATGAAGCCGCTGCTGATGTGTTGCCCGCAGATGTCACAGTAGCTAATATTCTGGCAGGTCCACTTGCTGAACTTGAACCGGAAATAGCTCGTCTTACTGCCAAAGGTGGCGTACTGGCTCTATCAGGAATTCTAATTGAGCAGGCAGAAGATGTTAAAAAGGCCTATGAGAAGGACTTCATCATGGGCGAGATAAAAACACGTGGTGATTGGGCCTTGCTAAGTGGCATTCGTCGCTGATTTCTTGATCTAAAACAACTTTTTACTCTTTTAGTTTCAAAAATAACGGCTAAAATTAGTGGATCGGCACTAAGGCCGATTGCTATTAGTTTGGAGTTAATTACACTATGACGTCCATCAGACCGCGCGAACGCAATGCTATCATTCAATCCTTACGTGCAGGTGTTACCCCACGTACAGGACTTGAACATATTCAGGTAGGCCGCGTTAACGAAATTAAGGCATTACTATCCGATCTCGATAATATCTGTGATGGTGGCAGTGCCTTTCGTTTGGTGGTAGGCGATTTTGGTGCCGGCAAGAGCTTCTTCCTGCAACTTATACGCTATGTAGCTCTACAAAAAAACATAGTGGTACTTTCAGCAGATCTGTCCCCAGATAGACGCCTGTGCGCCTCTGCAGGTCAGGCTCGGGCTCTTTATAAGGAGCTTACGCGCAACCTTGCAACCCGTGCTCATCCTGAGGGCAATGCGATGATCCCTCTGGTTGAAAAATTTATCACAGAACTGCGACGTGTTGCCGATGCAGAAGGCTTAGATGTTGAAAAGGTTATCACCGACAAACTATCTTCTCTGCAGGAATTAGTTGACGGCTATGACTTTGCGCAGGTCATTGCCGCCTACTGGCGAGGCTACAATGAAAATAATGATGAGCTGAAAAACGCAGCCATACGCTGGCTTCGTGGTGAATACTCATCACGCATGGATGTCAAACGCGATCTGGGCGTACGTTCCATGGTTGATGACAGCTCTGTTTATGATCATCTGAAACTGCTTTCACGTTTTTGCGTTCAAGCAGGTTACAAGGGCATGCTCGTCAATTTAGATGAGATGGTTAACCTCTACAAACTACCATCTTACACTGCACGCTCTACCAACTATGAGCAGATCCTCAGAATTTTAAATGACTGTCTGCAAGGCAGTGCTGAAAACCTAGGCTTCCTTATGGGTGGCACTCCGGAGTTTCTGATGGATCAGCGCAAGGGACTGTACAGCTATGAGGCCTTGCACTCAAGATTATCTGAAAACACCTTTGCGCAGATTGCAGGTGTTGTCGATTACTCAGGTCCAGTACTGCTTTTGAAAAATCTCTCCCCAGAGGAAATCTATGTGTTGCTATGCAACATTCGTAACGTATTTGCCTCTGGAGATAAAAGCAAATATCTGGTGCCAGATGAAGCCCTAACCGCCTTCTTGCGTCACTGCTCTGAAAAAATAGGAGATGCATATTTCCGTACTCCACGCAATACCATTAAATCATTTGTCGATCTCCTGTCAGTACTTGAGCAAAATCCAGGACTCTCCTGGGAAACCTTAATTGGCAGTCTTAAGGTTGAAGCTGAAGGGGATGAAAATGAACTTGTAACTATTGGGCAGGATGACGAGAACAGCAACGCAACAGATCAGGCAAAATCAGATCCTGCTACTGATGATGATGACGATTTAACTACCTTTAAACTCTAATGGCACAAGATAACGCTTTTTCTTTACTGGCCCCAGAGCTTCAGCGCTGGGCATATCGTCAAGGCTGGAGTGATCTAAATGCGGTGCAAAAGGCCGCCCTTTTGCCTGTACTAGAAGGAAAGAGCGATGTCATCATCTCAGCATCAACTGCCGGAGGTAAAACCGAGGCTGCCTTCCTCCCTGCCCTTACAGCAGTCAAGAAGGATAAGAAAATCAAAGGAGTATCCGTACTATGTGTATCTCCCTTGAAAGCCCTAATTAACGATCAGTATCGCCGTCTGGATCTTATTACTCAAGATCTCAATATTCCGGTCACTCCCTGGCATGGCGATATCTCTTCTGGATTTAAGGATAAGGTTTTAAAATGCCCCTCAGGGATAATTCTTACTACCCCAGAATCGCTTGAATCCATGCTGATAAACCGTAAGAATTGGCTATCAGAGGCACTACATAATCTCAAATACATCATCATCGATGAATTTCATGCTTTCATGGGTACCCCGCGCGGTTATCAGTTGCAATCACAGTTACACCGTATTGATAATCTTTGCGGACACCTAGTACCGCGCATTGCCCTGTCTGCAACCTTCTCTGATCAAAACTCTGTTTCATCACATCTAAGGCCTCGCGGCGGACTTCCTTGCAAAATAGTATGTGGTGAAAGCAATGAAAAAGATTCATTAGCACTGCAGCTTCGCGGCTATGAGATCAAGGCCCCAGATCAAAGCGAGGTTAATGTTCTGGTATATCCGCAGGCAAATGACAGTCCTGAGCTTGAGAACGATCTCTTCAGGCTTATGCGTGGCAAGGTTAACCTTGTTTTCTGCAATTCCCGTGTAACTACTGATACTTTGGCCTTTGATCTTAAGGAATTATCAGAGAAGAATTTCGTTCCTAATGAATTCTTCCCCCATCATGGCTCTCTTTCCAAAAATATGCGTGAGAGCCTTGAGCATCGCCTAATTGAAGGAAGACTTCCCACAACAGCAGTATGCACTGCTACCTTAGAGCTTGGTATCGATATTTCTGATGTCAACTCCATTGCCCAAATCGATGCCCCCCTGTCAGTAGCATCCATGCGTCAGCGTTTGGGCCGTTCTGGACGTCGAGATCATAAAGCAGTCCTACGTCTATTTATCCCTGTTTTTGATGATCACCCCATCTTTAACTTTGGTCTTTGCGAGGAAATTTTCTTATCTGCAGCCATGGTCAACCTACTGCTAAAACGTTGGTACGAACCTTCCATGGAGCATGAATATGCATTCTCTACCATGATCCAGCAGACGCTGTCGGTAATTGCCTCCTTTGGCTCTGTATCAGCCAAACAGCTATATGAGCTCCTGTGTCACACGGGACCATTTTTGCTGTGTAACATGAAAACCTTTGCTCAATTCCTACGCGATCTAGGAGCTGCAGATCTCATCACGCAATTAAATGATGGTACCCTTGCCTTAGGTTTGATGGGAGAGTCATTAGTCTCAGATTATAGATTCTATACCGCTTTCTCAACTCCAGTTGAATATACCATTGAAAATGACGGTCGTAAGATAGGAACCGCCCCCCTAACCCGTAGCTTTGAAGAGGGGGAAACTTTCACCTTTGCAGGACAAAGCTGGATTGTAGTCTTTTTTGGCACCTCTACCCGTGTAATTGGGGTTAAGAAATATCCAGAAAAATCCCTACCATTACTTATGAACGGCAATATTGGCAACGTTCATAATGAAGTATATGCAGAAATGAGACGCCTCTATGTGGAAGAGGATATGCCCTCATATCTAAACAAATCAGCCAAGCACTTGTTTTTAAAAGGTTGCCAAACATTTAAAAAATATCAGCTTGAAAAGCGTATCGTTATCAATGCCCCAGCAGGTCTTGAAATTTATCCTTTTAGATCCGATAAAGTCCTGCTTACTATGAAGCTGATGCTAAAGCGACATGGAATAAAGTGTGATCAGCTAAACTCTCATCTATACCTTAAATTTACCTCTAAGGACACATTAGCTCAGGCAGTTGCTGAAATCGTTAAGGAAAAAGAGGTAGATAAAATTAAGCTGGTGTCAGGGATTGGTAATCTTGACAAAGAAAAATACGATCAATATCTAAGCAATGATCTAAAGCGTCTATCATATGCCTACTGTGCATTAGATCTAGCAGGTGCCATGGAATGCTTTAACGAGATCGCAAAGCAGATCCTCTAGAGAATTTACTTACGCATAGCATTTTCGTTCACCTGTTACTTGCTATACTTTGCTAAATAGGCTCAAGCTTTACGACATTACAATCAAGCAAAGGCGGTAAATAGCTATGCAGAATTTGAAAAGAATTGCCAAAGGCTGCGAATTTTTTGAGGATGTAATTTCTGAAAACTGCTATTACGTTGATAAGACCGCTTTTCTAAAGACTCTGTTTGAAGAAGATCAATCTAGTGTGCTCTTAATCACGAGACCACGTCGTTTTGGAAAGACCTTGACCTTAACGACTGCCTTGAGTTTTCTCGCACTTAATCCAGAGGATCCTGATAACACCTCAAAACAACAACAGCTTTTCAAAAATACTGCAATTTATCAGGATCACGACTTTTGTAAAAAATTCATGGGACGCTACCCCGTAGTCTTCATGAGCTTGAAATCAGTGGACGGTAAAACTTTCGAGCAGGCCTTTTTAAGCTTTGCTGATCTGCTATATAGCATTGCCATTCAATTTGAATATCTGCTCTCAAGTGACAAATTAGGCGAGCTTGAAAGAAAACTTATAAAGCTTAGCTTTGATTACGATAGATTGCATGATGTAGTCAATCCCAATATTCTCATAGACTTTCTAAAAAATCTTTGTAGCAGCCTAAGAAGCCACTTCAAAATAAAGCCCATTATTCTTATTGATGAATATGATGTTCCTCTAAGCAAGGCTGAAGCTAATGGCTACTATGATGATATGGTAGCTCTTATAAGAGGCTTTTTAGGCAATGCCCTAAAAACAAATAGCGATATAAAAAAAGCGATACTTACAGGGTGTCTAAGAGTCAGCAAGGAAAGCATCTTTACCGGGTTTAATAACTTTGCCGTGAACACAGTAATCGATAGTGATCCTAATTTCAAAGCCTCTATTGGTTTTACCGAATCTGAAGTTGATGAATTACTCAAATATTATGGTTTGACGGAGTATAAACAACTAGTTAAATCTAACTATGATGGTTATAGCTTTGGCGGTACAGAAATGTATTGTCCTTGGGATGTGCTTTTCTTTGTTGATGCAAGCTACAAGCTTATTGAGCATCACGAGGCTTATAAGATAAAAGCTACTAATTTCTGGATAAATAGTTCTGGAAACGACATCATCGATGAGTTTTTGGGATTTATTACACCTGAGAATGCCCAAAGCATGCAAAGCTTGGTTAATGGTGAAAGCATTCAGGTCACGATAAATGAATCCTTAAGCTATCGCGATCTGCACAGACACGATATCAATGATTTCTGGACAATAATGCTTTTTACAGGCTATCTCACTATAGATGATGACTACCCTTATACCAATGGGAATAACTTTTACCTAAGAATTCCCAATCAAAAAGTACGTGAATGCTTTGAACAAAGGATCCTAAACTTCTACAAAGAAAATCCTGCTGTAAAAAAATCATCTACCGATCTTGCCCATGCTTTTGTAAATGGTAATGCTGAACTCATATGTTCGATTTTAATGAATGTCATGCAGACATTTTTATCTATTCGAGATCCTGCCACCAAGTCTCCTCAGGAAAATTACTATCACGGCTTACTCAACGGCCTGCTACTAAATAGCAACAGCCTTATAAGAAATTACGCCTCAAACCATGAAGCAGGTGATGGTTATCCAGATATTACCTTTCAGTCACTAGATTTTAAAACAGCTGTGGTCATTGAACTCAAATATTGCAATGACTATGCTCATATGAAGGATCTGGCTGCAAAAGCAATTAGCGAGCAGATAGACGCTAAAAATTACGATGCCAACTTCACAAATGATCCCAATGTTAAGCAAATCCTGAACTATGGTATCTGCTTTTGCAAAAAGAACTGTGTAGTAGAAGTGGAGAGGATAATCCCCAAGCGCTAATGAATTAACAACAGCTCACATCTGATGGGCAAAGACTTCACCATCTATGGACTTAATATAGCGCATAAGGAGCACATGGCCGTTGCTCAGTATTATCTTCTGCTCTACATCATCAATGCGCTTTATAGAACCCTCTACGCGTTCATAGTGACCACCTTCCTTAGTAGGATCGGGCACGAAACAGGTAATACTCACAGTTTCATCAGGCATGCCCTGAGCCTTAAGAAATGAAAGCTTAGCATTGAGATCCTCTATGTCATAATCGCCTAATGACTGTTCGACATCGGTATAGCGCTCCACCTCACTTACAGCCTCATCAAAGCCAGTTAGCGCGTCAAAGGGCATGAACTGAGCAGCCCGGTTTAGAATATCCATACGAGGATGGGTTGATGACACATGACGCTTGCTGTAGAAAATATCAGCATAGGGAAAATCATCAGAAAGCTCTGTTTTTAAGATTGGCTCAAAATACTCTTGCACTTCATCCATCATGCGCGATGTCCTCCAATTTGAGAATTTCGCTCGATGGTAGTTGCCCCCTCTAAGAGATCGGCTCCTCTAAATACAGCATTCTTCCCATGACGTCCTTTGATAGCAAGTACAGCCTTTTGTAGCTCTAACTCACGCTCAAGCTTGATGTTTTCATGCTCTATTGAACTGTTATCAATGATTGCAAAAAGGTCAGTCTGTCCCTTTGGCTCATCAACAGTTGCTTTTTTCCAGTCAGCAAGTCGGCCTAACTCAAACGCAGCTATTGAAACCTTTCTAATGGATAGCATGGGATCAGATATCCTTTCAAAAAGATCAACCAAGGCTTTGGTAATAATTTCCGTGGAAGCAGTCTGACGAGAGAAAGTAGTAGTACCACGACAGCCTAAGGGAACACTGCGACCATATTTATCTTCTACAATTTCACGGGTAATTAATGCAACCTTTTTTGGATCCTTTAAATTTTCGACATCATAGGAAATATTCAATACTGCCTTTCTTGCGGTATAGCCTTTGGCAACTAAATCTAAAGACAGCTGCTCTGCCATCTCCCATATAATTAACGTAGCCTTTTCATGCTCATAGGCGCACGACAGCACCTGACCTACCCCTAACGATTTACGCTGAGGCTTAAGCCTCTTAACATCAGCAATAGTGGCACTCTCATAGCCCCACGCATGATCGATTAAAAGCTCAGCATTAACACCTAAAATTGAATAAAGCAGTTCCTCATTATAAAGGTCGTCAGAGCTTCCTAAGGAACAGCGTGCTATGTCTCCCATAGTAAAGATATGAAGCTCAGCTAGCCTTTTGGCAACACCCGGACCTACACGCCAAAAATCTGTGATTGGCTGATGGCTCCACATCTTAAGACGATAAGTAGTTTCATTAAGAGCAGCTATGCGTACACCATCCTCATCTGCCTGGGAGTGCTTAGCCTCTACATCCATAGCGATCTTTGCAAGGTACATATTAGTACCAATGCCAGCAGTTGCCGTGATCCCCGTATTTTTCAACACATCCTTAACCATCATCATGGCAAACTCATATGCAGAAATATTCAACACCTTAAGATATGAGGTTGCATCAATGAACACCTCATCAATTGAATAAACATCAAGATCATCTGCCGACACATACTTTAAATAGGTATTGACGATCCGTGTTGAATAATCAACATACAAAGCCATACGAGGTCTAGCAACAATGTAATCCAGGGCAAGAGTTTTATCGTACTTAAGTTCTCTGTCGGAAAAGCTTTTGTCTCGAAAATCACTCCGTATAGCAGCTCTTCTTTCCTTATTTATCTCGCGAGTCTTTTGTACCACCTCAAATAATCTTGGACGACCGGGAATTCCTTGAGCCTTTAATGAAGGGGATACCGCAAGACATATGGTCTTCTCTGTACGTGACTCATCTGCAACCACTAAATTAGCGTCAAGCGGATCAAGCCCCCGTTCTACACATTCTACAGATGCATAGAAGGACTTTAGATCAATTGCTATATAGGTACGGCCAGACATACTAATCCACAGAATAATGATTAGTATATATTTTATCCTAAAGAGAAAAATTAAGGTAGTATAAAACGAAAAAACCGCAGTCTTGTGAACTGCGGTCTATAAAATGGAGAGCCTGGCAGTGATCTACTCTCACGCAAACGTACGTTGCACTACCATCGACGC
>CAVJLP010000010.1:0-40892 GCA_963650525.1 Firmicutes bacterium CAG:534 | reverse complement strand
TATCTGATATTCCCAATCTCAAGCAGGTAGTTGCTGTATTTGGTGGTTTTGAACTTAAAGAATGTGTCGTACTTTGACAAAAGCGCTGACAAAGGAGCTTAATGATGGAGATGAACACACATTTGAAAGCAGTACCCTATGGAAAAGGTAGTTTTGCTGCTGTTCGTAGAGAATCTTTTGCTTATTGTGATAAAACTAAATTCATTGAGTTATTGGAACAATCGCATATTGATTACCCGTTTATTGTAAGACCTCGTCGCTTTGGTAAAACTTTATTTACCAATACTCTTTTTGATTATTACGATAGTGCTAAGGCCTCATCCTTTGATGCAAGTTTTAAAGGCACTTATATTTATGATCATAAGACTGCATCAGCTTCCTCATATTGTGTGCTTTACTGTTCTTTTGCAGGAATTGCTTCAGGAGATGTTCTTCATAATTTCTTTTACAACTTAGAACTTTGTCTTAAGGATTTTTTGGATAGATATCCGGTATTAAATAAGGATGATTTTCTATCAAAATCTTATTTATCACCGGCAGAACTTTTTAAGCAGTTTATATCTAGTGTAAAAACATTAATTCCTCATAAGCTATATGTCATTATTGATGAGTATGATCAATTCACGAATGAACTACTTTCAAGAGATGTTGAGCGTTTTAAAGAGGTCTCCCGTTCTGAAGGTTTTATAAAGGACTTTTATGCTGCTTTGAAGGAAGCGTGTGATGCTGGTGTTGTGGAGCGTACCTTTATTACAGGAGTTACCTCGGTATCCTTAGACTCAATGACCTCTGGGTTTAATATTGCAGACAAAATTAATACAGAGCCACTTTTTGCTACCTTGTTTGGCTTTACTGATGATGAGCTTAAGGAGCTTATCCCACAGGTTCTAGATCTCAAACGCTATGGACATAGTGTTGACGAAGTATTTGAGCGTATGAAGGAGCTCTATGATGGGTATCGTTTTAGCCTAGATAGTGAGGAAACTGTCTTTAATGCCTCAATGTCATTGTATTATCTGCGTAAGCTTTCTACTTTAAATCATGAGCCGAGTAATCTTTTAGATCCTGCATTTGCACAGGATTTATCAAAAATCCATGGCATTTTAAGCTTGGGTAATATTGATTTTGTAAAGGATGTAGTAACACGCGCTTTACACTTTGAAACAATTCATGCTAGAAAATTACCCGAGGCCATCAATTTAAATTCAAAGAATTTACTTGACGATAGAGATGTAATAGCTTTGATGTTTTATTTAGGCTATTTGACATATGCCGATAAATCTAACACCTTTAAGGTTCCAAATAAGACTGTATGTACGCAATTTTTTGAATATTATCTGAAATACCTATGTGGTCTTGAAACTTTTGATCATGAGGACTCTGATTTTGAGGAAGCTTTTGTAAAGTTAGCAAAAGGTGAGCCTAGATGCCTTTTAGAAACAGTAAGTGCTCGCTTTATAAAGAGTAGTGGAATTCATGCATCGGCTCATCTTGATGAAAGTAATCTGCAGACAGCCTTGCAGGCTGTACTGTTTTTTAGTGATGACTATGAGGTCAAGGCAGAGGAAGAAGCCTTAGGTCAGGGGTACACTGATCTAATTTTGCAAGCAAAGGATCCTACAAGACCTTCCTACATCTTTGAGCTTAAGTATCTTAAGAAATCAGCTTGCAGTGAAGAGTTAGTTGCCAAAGCAAAGAGCGATGCTCTTACACAGCTTGAACGTTATAAGAGTGCCAATAACGTATCTGATATTCCCAATCTCAAGCAGGTAGTTGCTGTATTTGGTGGTTTTGAACTGAAGGATTGTGAGGTCTTCTGAAGTATCTTTTAATGCATGCGTAGTCTAAGCTCTATCTAAGCGGCGATAGTTAAGCTCAGGATTACATAGATAAAAAAATGCGTTGATTTTGTTGAAAATCAAAAGATAGGACGCATGTATAAAGAATTAAGCTCACAAAGAGTGCGGCGGTCTGTTGTTGCTTCTTTGCTTTGCTAAAATTGCCCATAATTAGGATCTATTTTTTTCAGATCTGCAAGGTATGAGAGATATATCATGGTTGCCATCAGAACCACCCACGAAGCTTCATTTAATTTCAAGGATTGGCTAGACGGTCTTAAGCTTAATACTCTAGAGAAGGAACAGCTACATGAGACCTATGATTTTGTAATTGCTAAGCTTCAGGAAAAAGAAAAGAAATTAAAGGATGCGGATATTGCCCGCGATACTGACAATTTCGTTAAGCTTTCAGCTGAAATTGTATCGGCAATTATGATGCTCAATATGGATCTGCTCTCCTTGAAGGTCAGCATTATCTATCCTGCATTTGAAAAAGGTTACATCACCGGTGCTGAGGTTGCCGAACACTTTGGTGTTGAGGCGCAAAAGCTTCTAATGTGCGTACGTGATATGGAGGCCATCCGTTTCCTGCATACCATTAATAATGCAAGTGAAAATGACGAGGCCAAGGTCGATAGAGTGCGTCGTATGATGCTAGCTATGATCCAGGACGTACGTGCGGTGGTCATCAAGTTAGGTGAGCGTATTGCCGTTATTCGTGCCTCAAAGTATGCAGATGCCGCCACACAGCAGGCAGTTGCGCGCGAGATTGCAAATATCTATGCACCTCTTGCTAATCGTCTGGGAATAGGTCAGTTGAAGTGGGAGCTTGAGGATCTGGCCTTCCGCTTTTTGCACAAGGATGAGTATAAGGAAATTGCACACGATCTTGGTGAACGCCGTGTGGAACGTGAGCAGTACATTGATAATTTTGTAAATGAGCTTAAGGAACTGTTAAATAAGGAAGGTATAAATTGCGAGGTTTATGGCCGTCCTAAGCACATTTACTCTATCTGGCGCAAAATGCAGCGCAAGCATCTTACCTTCAATCAGCTCTATGATATCCGTGCAGTGCGTGTGATCGTAGATAAGATAACAGACTGCTACACGGCTTTGTCTATAGTTCATACCCGCTGGAAGCATATTCAGAAGGAATTTGATGATTATATTGCCAATCCTAAGGCTAATGGCTATCAGTCAATCCATACCGTTGTTTTAGGAGATGGTGACAAGGCTGTAGAAATTCAGATCCGTACCCGCAACATGCATAATACAGCTGAGCTTGGAGTGGCTGCACACTGGAAATACAAGGAAGGTGCAGGACAGAGCTCTGGCGTTGAGCAACGTATTAACTGGCTACGTAAGCTTCTGGCATGGAGAGATGATCTCGTTGAATCCGGAACCCTGATGGAGAAATTCCGTAATCAGGTCTTTGAGGACAGAGTCTACGTCTTCACTCCGGCAGGTGAGGTTCTTGATCTGCCAAATGGCGCAACCCCTCTAGATTTTGCCTATCAGGTCCATACCATGGTAGGTCATCGTTGCATTGGCGCTAAGGTCAACGGCCATATTGTTCCTTTTACCTATCAGCTGAAAACCGATGAAACCTGTGAGATCATCACTCAGAAGAATCCCAATCCTTCTCGAGACTGGCTAAATCCTGAAAATGGTTTCTTAAAGACGGCTAAGGCCCGTGCTAAGGTTCAGGCCTATTTTAGAAAGGTGGATTACGGGTTAAACCGTCAGGCAGGTGCTGAGCAGCTGGCAGTTGAATGTGAAAAGCGTTCACTTCCTCTAAACAAGGAACAAATTACCTCCTTCTTAACTCAGACAGACAGTCTTGAGCACTTTAATGTCAAGAAGGCTGATGATATCTATGCCGGCATTGGTCAGGGCGATTTCAACGTTCAGACCGTTGCTGCCTATATTGAGGAAAAGAGTGGCGTTAAAAAAGCAGATGAATCTGATGAGGCTATCTCAAGGCTCATTGAGGAGAAGAGCAAAAATATTCAAGCTCAGGCCAACAGTTCACATCAGAAATCAGGATCAGTGACAGTTGATGGTATTGATAATCTTCTGACTCATGTGTCCCGCTGCTGTCAGCCAATACCTGGGGATGAGATCGTAGGCTTTATCACCAAGGGACGTGGAGTATCTATTCACCGTCGTGACTGTGAGCAGTTAAAGAAGCTGGCTCTTGCCGAGCCTGATAGGGTGATCACCGCACAGTGGGGTAATATCCAAAACGCATCCTATACTCTGACCATGCGTATTACAGGTCAGGATTACCCAGGCTTCCTGCGCGATGTAACCACGCTTATTGCAAATGACAAGCTCAATATCGCAGGTGTCAGATCTCGTGTTGAGCGCAAGCAGATGCTGTCAATTATTGATATTGATCTGCTTATTCCAAATATTACAGCCTTTGAGCGTATTCGCACAAAAATTGCGGCGATGTCCAAGGTTACAGCAGTTGAGCGTCTGTAGTGTGGATTTCTGGCATGGAGGGCAGGAAATAGCGGCGGCCCTCTGTGCTATAATTTCACTTTAAATGAATTTTTTTAGATCCGGAGAAGTCATGTCTGCATCTACTGATAATAAGGCAGTAAAGAGTGCTGAAAAGAAGCCAAAGATTATTTTCGTAACTGGCGGTGTAGTCTCTTCACTTGGTAAGGGTATTGCCGGCGCATCCTTAGCCGCTGTACTAGAAGCCCGCGGCCTTAAGGTTACTATCATCAAGCTTGATCCTTATATCAACGTTGATCCTGGCACGATGAGCCCAATCCAGCACGGTGAGGTTTTCGTAACTGAAGATGGTGCAGAAACCGATCTAGATCTCGGACATTACGAGCGTTTCATTACCTCCAAGATGTCCCGCAAGAATAACTGCACCACCGGTAAAATTTATTCTGAGGTTATCCGCAAGGAGCGCCGTGGAGACTATCTAGGCGCAACTATTCAGGTTATTCCGCATATTACCAATGCCATCAAGGAGAAGATCCTTGAGGGTGCTGAGGGTAATGACATTACCCTAGTTGAGATCGGTGGTACCGTAGGTGATATTGAATCCCAGCCTTTCCTTGAGGCCATCCGTCAGCTAGCAGTTGAGATCGGCCGTGAAAACGCCATGTTCATGCACCTGACCTTAGTACCTTATCTTAAGACCTCAGGAGAGGTTAAGACCAAGCCTACTCAGCACAGCGTTAAGGAATTGTTATCCATTGGCATTCAGCCTGATGTGTTGGTTCTACGCTCTGAGGTATCTATTCCTCCGCATGAGCGTCACAAGATTGCTATGTTCTGTAACGTTCCTGAGCGTGCAGTGATCTCCATGCAAGACGTGGATTCAATCTATAAGATCCCAGCAATGCTCAAGAGCCAGTACCTAGATCAACTCGTGATGGATCGCTTTGGCTTTAAGGATATGCCTGAGGCAGATCTCTCTGACTGGGAACAGGTGCTCTACCAGCAGGCCAATACCCTAGGCGAGGTTAATATCGGCATGGTCGGCAAATATGTCGAACTGCACGATGCCTATAAGTCTGTAAACGAGGCTTTAAAGCACGGTGGTCTTAAGAATCGTCTTTCTGTAAATATCAAATACATCGACTCTGAGGACGTAGAGGTCAAGGGCGAGGAAGTTTTAAAGGACTTAGATGCTATTTTAGTTCCTGGCGGTTTCGGTTCACGCGGTGTTGAAGGCAAGATCCGTGCTGCAAAGTATGCCCGTGAGAATAACATCCCTTATCTTGGTATCTGCCTTGGTATGCAGGTTGCTATTATCGAGTATGCCCGTGACATGGCCGGTATGGATGGTGCTAACTCCACCGAGTTTAATCCTGATACTAAGTACCCGGTTGTCGGTTTGATTACCGAATGGCTTGATGAAGCAGGCCGTGTTGAGAAGCGTTCTGGTGCCTCAGATCTTGGCGGTACCATGCGTCTTGGTGGACAGCTTTGCCACCTAAAGGAAGGCTCCTTAGTGCGCAAGCTTTATGGCTCTGATGATATCGTTGAGCGTCATCGTCACCGCTATGAGGTTAATAACAATCTGATCGGCAAGCTTGAGGAAGCTGGTCTTAAGATTGCAGGTCTGTCTACTGATAACAAGCTGGTAGAGTGCGTCGAGCTTCCTACTCATCCTTGGTATATCGGTGTTCAGTTCCACCCTGAGTTTACCTCTAACCCGCGTAAGGGACATCCGCTCTTTATCGGCTTTATTAAGGCTGCTAAGGAATATCAGGATAGTCACCGCTAATATAGGATCCGGCGCAAGCCGGATTTATTTAGTAGTCTAGGCTTGTGAGATGAAATTACTCACCTTAATCATACTGCTGGTAATTGGATACCTTGGTTATGATACCTATTATGGTCGCAATGGTATTGTCCAGTATCAGGCAGTTGCCTCTAAGGTACAGGAAGCACGTGATAAATCTGACAAGCTTGCTATGCGTAATCAGGCTGTAGCAGATGAGATAGAGGATCTTCAGCAGGATAAGCTTACTGTTGAGGAGCTTGCTCGTGATGAACTGGGCATGGTCAAGCCTGGTGAAACCTTCTATAGAGTGATTGATTCCAATCAGAAAACTCCATCAAAAAACGGCAGGTGATTCATGAAACTTGTCGCTGATGCTGTGATCCCCGCTGCGGGAGTCGGCAAGCGTATGGGGAGCAAAATCCCCAAGCAGTACTTAAAGCTAGGTGATGTCACCGTGCTTGAGCGTAGCTGCAAAATCTTCTTAGAAAATCCACGTATAAGACGCGTTATTATTGCGGTTAATCCTGACGATCCTATCTTCAGAACTCTTGATCTTGCTAATCATCCTAAGGTTATTAGAGCTCTTGGAGGCAAGGAGCGGGCAGACAGCGTGCTAAATGGCCTTGCTAATGTCAGTGCTGATTTTGTACTGGTGCATGATGCCGCCCGTCCTCTTTTGAGTGAGGAGGATTTGGAGGCCCTGCTAGATGCGGGATTTAAATCCGCAGATGGTGCCATTTTGGCCTCCAAAATGGCAGATACAGTGAAAAAGAGCTCTAAAAATGTAGCTCTGCAGGGGAAGATATTCCCTGCCATTTCTAAAACCGTGCCCCGTGAGAGCCTATATCGGGCTTTAACCCCGCAGATGTTTAGCACCGAGTTTCTGATAAAGTCGATGACAGTTGCTATAAATAATGGAGTAAATGTGACTGATGAGGCTTCAGCAGTGGAGAGCTGTGGCGGACATCCGCTCCTAGTTGAGTGTCAGCAACCAAATTTTAAGCTTACCTCGCCTCAAGATCTTTTTTTGGCGCAAGCCTTGTTACAGTTTGAAGGAAAATTATGATTAGGATAGGACACGGCTTTGATGTACACCGTTTTGGTGGAGATGGGCCTTGCATTCTAGGTGGCGTTAAGGTGCCCTATGAGAGGGGACTTATTGCTCATTCTGATGGTGATGTGGTGCTACATGCAATTTCAGATGCCCTCTTAGGTGCTCTATCTTTAGGAGATATCGGGCATTTCTATCCTGATAATGATGACAGATATAAGAATATCGACAGCAGAGTATTATTGCGTGATGTTGTGGCAAAAATTACACAGCAGGGATATCACGTGGTAAATGTTGATGCCACGATCATAGCGCAGGCTCCGAAGATGGCAGCCTACGAGCTCTCTATGCGTGAGAATACCGCAGCTGATCTTAATGTTAGCTTAGATAGGGTGAGCATCAAGGCTACTACCACGGAAAAATTGGGTTTCACCGGCCGTGTCGAGGGCATAGCCGTTGAAGCAGTCTGTCTTCTTCAAAAGGATTAATAGCAGGATTTTAAAGATATGTCATTGCAGAAATTTAATATCTTTACACGCATGTACGATCTTTGTATCAGACTTGCAAAGCATCCTAAGGCATTATGGTTTTTATGCATTAACAGTATCATAGAATCAATTTTCTGGCCGATACCGCCTGATGTCATGCTCGCACCTATGTGCCTAGCCCGTCCTAAGAAGGCCTATTTCTATGCAGCAGCTGCCGTACTATCTTCAGTGATAGGTGCCATATGTGGTTATTATCTTGGGTATTTTATTTATGATCCCTATATCAAGGATCTGATTGAATACTTCGGTCAGCAGCAAAATGTAGCTACTGTCCGTGGCTGGTTTGCCATGGAATATGGCGTGCTGATGGTCTTTATTGGAGCCTTCACCCCAATTCCGTATAAGGTTATAGCTGTAACCTCCGGTGTGATGGCTGCCGAGAGCGTGCTTGCAACAGGATCTGCTGGTATGCTTTCTATTATGTTTTTTGTACCAGTGTCCCTCTTTGGACGTGGCCTGCGCTTTTTCTTAGAGGCTGGCGTGATCTCCTGGGGCGGCGAGCGTATGGAGCGTGCTATCAGACGCTACATTGATGTTATTGGCTGGGCTATTGTTGGACTTATTGTCGTATATGTTGCATACAAACTCATTATATAAATTTAAAAACTATCTGAGCTTAGTCTCTATTTGCGGGATCTCCTTGCTCACAGGCTGTATTTCAAATGATCCGTCAGCTCCTAGGCAGGTTGTGGTGGTTGAGGATGCAAAATCAGGGCATCATTCCTCTGGCAACAGCTATGTGACAAGACAAAGCTCTAGCAACAAAGGAACAACGAAGGTTGTTCAACGTACCGTTAACGCAACTCCTCAGAGCTTTCAGGAGCAGCCTCTAGGATCGGTAAGCACTGCACCTACAACGGGTACTGATTATCGAGTGGTACAGGGTGATACCTTATTCTCTATTGCCTTCCGCTATGGTCAGAATTATCAGACCTTAGCTCAGGAAAATGGAATTGAGCCTCCCTATAACATCAAGGTAGGTCAGTTAATCCATATTAAGGGTTCAGCCTCAGAGGCCGATACTGCAACAGCATCCCAATCAGGAACCTATACTGTAAAGAAGGGGGACACTCTAACATCGGTTGCCAAGGCTCATGATCTGCCTCCATCAGCTATTGTGAGAGTCAACAATCTTGCCTATCCTTATAAGCTAGTTCCGGGACAGAAACTCACGCTTGAGGATCCAGATGCTGCCCGAAAGGTTGAGAAGACTGAGCAGAAGGTGGTGCCGGTTGCAGGAGCAAGTGAAATTGCCTCAACTACCACAAATGCAGGTACAAGCTCATCAAAGAGTGACAGCACTGCAGCTGTTGCAGTATCTGAGCCTGTCAAGGTGGTCTCCGGCAAGACCCGTACTGCAGGAGGAGTCGTGTGGATGTGGCCTGCAAAGGGCAAGGTTGTCAAAGGCTTTAGTCTCAATGAAAATGGCAACAAGGGTATCGATATTGCAGGAAGTCGTGGACAGAACGTAATGTCAGCTGCCGATGGTCAAGTTGTATATTCAGGATCAGCTCTGCGAGGCTATGGCAAGTTAATTATTATCAATCATGATAATGAATATCTTTCAGCCTATGCACATAATGATAAACTGTTAGTAAAGGAAGGGCAGAAGGTGAAACGCGGTCAGGTGATCGCCAACATGGGCTCTACCGATGCTTCAAGCGTGCAATTACACTTTGAGATCCGCTATAAGGGTAAATCTGTAAATCCTCTGGGGTATTTGCCTAAGTAGGTGATCTCAGGCAGTGAGGATATGCTTAGTGCCTGATGAGAAAAAATTAGCCTCTGCTAAGACAGAGGCTGTATCTGTTAAGAATAAGACCCGCTCGTTAAATGACAAGGAGCGGGGCTTAGATCTTGTGTCAAATTACATGCAATCTATTCGTTCGATTGCACTTCTTACCCACGAAGAAGAGATTGATCTGGCTCATCGTATTGCTAAGGGAGATCTCGATGCCTACCACAAACTGATTACCGCCAATTTAAGATTAGTTGTAAATATTGCCAAGGATTACCGTAACCGTGGCATTCCCATGCTTGATCTCATTGAAGAGGGCAATTTAGGATTAATCCATGCCGTGACGATGTTTGATCCTGATAAGGGCTTTCGCTTTTCAACTTATGCTACCTGGTGGGTACGTCAGTCAGTTGAGTTGGCAATTACCAAGCAGTCGCGCTTTGTACGTCTGCCACTGCAAATCCTAAAGCAGGCCAACAAGTATCTGAGTATTAAATATAAGTTGCAGGAGAGACTGCACACGGAATCTGTTACCGATCTACAGATTGCCAATGAATGTGGTGATGATGTTGAGCATGTGCGCAGGATCTTAGGCATAGTTGATGCGACCAAGCCTGTAGATAATATTGTGCGTAATGCAGGTGATGATGACGAGCTGTCGCTGATGGATATTTCTCCTGATAGTTCTGTTGCAAGTGCTGCCCATAGTATCTACAAGGAGGAGCTTGTCTTTTTGGTCAGATCCTATCTTGCAAGCTTAAGCCCTAGAGAAAGACATGTACTGATGTCCCGCTTTGGTATTGCAGGTGGTGATGAGATGAGCCTTGATAATATAGGATCATCAGTAAATCTAACCCGTGAGCGGGTACGCCAGATCCAGTTAAAGCTTATGCGTTCATTAAAGCAATATTGTCTCTCATTAGGTATTGAAAATGCTTCTCTCATCGATGATGAGGATGATAAGAATTAAGGCCGCAGCTAGCTTTGGCCTGTTGATCATTACTGCTTTAGGCTCTCTTTTAATTGTGAGAGTGTGTTAAGCGCTGCAAGTGGCGTCAGCTGATTTATATTAAGCTTTTCAATTTCCTCAATAAGCTTGCTGATACGAGGATCGAGCTTTGCTCCTGCACTATTATCCTTATTTACAGCCACTAAGTCATCGTCACTTTGATCTTCAGTATTAACAGCCACGGTGATTTTACTTTCCGTATTTTCATCTTGGTTTTTAATTGCATGGGTGGCCATGGCAATAACCTCATCAGGAAGTCCTGCTAGGCGTCCGACCTCGATTGCATAGGAGTGGGATATGGCACCTGCGCTTACGTGATAGAGGAAGACTATCTTGCCACCTGTTTCCTTGGCCTTAAAACAGAGATTGCGGATCTGTGGGTATTTACCCTCAAGATTACAGATTTCAGAGTAGTGCGTTGAGAATAACGACAAGCAGGAGAGCTTGGATGAAAGATAGACTGCAATGGCATATGCAAGACTTGCCCCCTCTACAGCGCTCGTACCACGTCCTACCTCGTCCATTAACACGAGGGATTTTGCTGTGGCATTGTTTAATATAGATGAGGATTCCTCCATTTCCACCATGAAGGTTGAACGGCCTGATACTAGATCGTCAGAGGCGCCGATGCGGGTGAAGATGCGATCGACATCTCCGATAATGGCTGCTTTTGCAGGTACAAAGGAGCCAGCCCTTGCCATGATGGTGATTAGCGCTGTCTGGCGCATATAGGTGGATTTACCACCCATGTTAGGTCCGGTAATTACCAGCATGCGCTCAACGCCCATAGAGACTGAGTTTGCAACAAAGGGCTTGGTGGTGAGAGTTTCAATTACAGGGTGGCGGCCGTCGGTAATTGAGATCACGCTTTCAGAGCTTAACGCCGGACGTACATAATGATATTCATCGGCAACGGCAGCAAGTGACAGCTGGGCATCTAGCAGGGATAATTCATTGGAGAGCTTTGATAGCTGCGGCAAAACCTCCTGTAGCTTCAATATGAGATCATCATAAAGCTCTTTTTCGCGTTCAAGCGAGCGTTCCTTAGCGGTGAGCGTTTTTTCCTCAAGATTGCGTAATTCCTGGGTGGTGTAACGCTCAACATTCTTTAATGTTTGTTTTCTGTGGTAGTGCTCGGGAACATTTTCTGCCTGAGAGCGCGGAACCTCGATAAAGTAGCCTGAGATCGAATTGAAGCTTACCTTAAGAGCGGCAATTTGGGTGGCCTCGCGCTCACGCTCCTCCATCTTTAACAGCAGATCTGTAGAGCCGTTCATAAGCTGTCGCAGTGAATCAAGCTCCTCATCAAAGTTGTCGGCAAACACGTTGCCATCGCGCACCATGGTTGCAGGAATCTCTTTAATAGCTCTACACAGAAGCTCATAAATATCAGGTAGAGGATCGAGCTTATCTGCTAAATTGCATAAGACCTGAGAGAGTGAATTATTAAGATGCTCTTTTATACGTGGTACTGTTTTTAGCCCTTCACGTAGCACCATGAGATCCTTAGGTCTTGCAGAAGCCAGTCCTATGCGGGCCGTGATGCGCTCAAGATCACCTATATGATCAAGCATCTCAAAAAGCGGGGCTCTATCTGCTGCAAGCAAGGCTTCAACAACATCCAGACGATCGTTTACGGCATTGTTATTACGCAGTGGCTCGAGGATCATACGGCGCAGATGACGGGAGCCCATGGAGGTTGCGGTTTTATCAAGCACTGATAAAAGTGAGCCGTGAAATTCTCCACGCAGATTGGTAACAAGCTCGAGGTTGCGTGATGCTGTTTGATCAAGTAGTAGCTGTGAACTGGAATCATCACGGGATATAGAGCGGATATGCTCAAGATCTCCTGTCTGGGTAGTCTTTACATAAGCTAAAAGGGCACCGGCTGCACTGATCCCATCCTCAATATTTTCAATGCCGAAGCCAAAGAGGGTCTGAGTTTTAAATTGCTTACACAGCAGGCGGTAGCAGGATTGAAGATCGAAAGACCATGCAGGGACTTCTTTGATGCTTTTGCAAAAGGAAAAGAGTTCCTTGTGCTTAAAGTCCTCAGAATAGACAACCTCAGCTGGGGTTATCTTATCAAGATACAAGGAGAGTTCCTTTAAATCTCTGGCAATTGAGCATTTGAACACTCCTGATCCTAGTGATAAATAAGCTATACCAAAATAATGGCTTCCCTCGCTTACACAGGCGATGAGGTTATCCTCTCTGTCAGGTGCGATGCCATCGTCGGTTGCAGTTCCTGGAGTTACGATACGCGAGACCTTGCGGTAGAAGCTCTTGGTCTTTTTATTTTCTGTTTTATCTTCAATCTGCTCACAGATAACTACCGACTCTCCCATGCGAATTAGACGGGAGATATAGTTATCTACTGCATGAAACGGGACTCCTGCAAGCGGAATGGGCTGTCCCTTGTTGGTGCCGCGATGAGTTAGAGTAAGGTTTAAAAGACGGGAGGCCTTGACGGCATCGTCAAAGAACATTTCATAGAAATCTCCTAGACGATAGAACACCAGATCATTTGGATATTTCTCCTTAACTTCAAAGTATTGTTTCATCATTGGCGTAGAGCCATCTTTGAGTTCAGAAATATCGGTCATAGTGTCTTCCCGGGGTTTTGAGATTCAAACAGAAATAGCATGCTATAAAATAGGCATCTATTATAATGAAGAAGTCTGTGATCCTGTGAGATGTATATAGCGCATAGAGTAAATAGACTAAGTGATAAAAATATATCCTTATTTAAAAAATAACTGTAATTAGTACAAAAATTGTATATAATCCTTACATAAGGTTTGACCAATCCAATTTACACGGAGCGTATTATGGCAGCCAAAAAAGATACCAAATCTAAGGCAGGGGCAAACAAGAACTTTAAAAGTACCTTGTCTGCCGCCAATCTCACCAAAGATCCTGAGAAGGAGCAGGCTCTGCAAGCAGCCCTCGATCAGATCGAGCGTACCTTTGGTACTGGTGCCATCATGCGCCTAGGCCAAAATACCAATATCGATATCGAGGCTATTCCAACTGGTTCCTTGTCACTAGACGTTGCCTTAGGTATCGGCGGTCTGCCTATGGGCCGTGTGATTGAAATCTTCGGACCTGAGTCATCTGGTAAAACTACTCTTACGCTGGAGATTATCGCTCAGGCTCAGAAGAAAGGTAAGATCTGTGCCTTTATCGATGCTGAGCATGCCTTAGATCCTCTTTATGCCAAACGTTTGGGTGTAAAGATTGAGGATGTATTTGTTGCTCAGCCTGATAATGGTGAGCAGGCCTTGGATATTTGCGAAACATTAGTTCGTTCTGGATCAATTGATGTCGTGGTTATTGACTCAGTTGCAGCCTTAGTTCCTAAGGCTGAAATTGAGGGTGACATGGGCGACTCCCATGTAGGTCTGCAGGCTCGTCTGATGTCTCAGGCTTTGCGTAAGCTCACAGGTATCATCAAGCAGGCTAACTGCATGGTGATCTTCATCAACCAGCTACGTATGAAGATTGGCATGGCCTACGGTAATCCTGAAACAACTACTGGTGGTAATGCCCTGAAGTATTATGCTTCAGTACGCCTTGATATTCGTAAGGGTGGGAGCATTACACTAACTGATAAGAAGGATAAGAAGGACAAGAGTGCACCTAAGGCTCCTAAGGGAGAGGAAGAAAATATCATTGGTAATATGACTAGGGTTAAGGTGGTTAAAAATAAGGTAGCCCCTCCTTTTAAGACTGCACACTTTGATATTCTCTTTAACTATGGTATCTCCAAGGTCGGAGAGCTCCTGGATTTAGGTGAGAAGGTAGGCTGCGTCAAGAGAACTGGTGCATGGTACGGCTATGGCGATATGAAGATAGGTCAAGGACGAGTTAACGCAGGCAAGTATCTTGAAGAGCATCCAGAAACAGCCGATGAGATTGAAAATAAGATCCGCGAGTTCTTCAAGCAAAATGCCTCCTATGCTGAATCCATGGATCTGCTTGATGAAGCAGTGGATACTGAGAATGTCTCATCAGATGAAGTACCTGTTCCTACTGACAATGATGTGGATGCCATTTCCGATGAGGAACTTATTACAGCGTTCCCAGAGGATCTGTAAAGTCTTAGGTTAAAGATGATATCTAAGGATAAAAGTCAAGACGCAGCGCGTTGTTACAATTATGCCCTGCGTCTTTTAACCTCTCGTGAATATGGCTTTGAGGAGTTAGCGCAAAAGCTTGCAAGTAAATACGATGAAGATTTAGCCTACGAAACAGCTGATAAATGCCGTGATTGTGGTTATCAAAGTGATGAAAGGGCGGCGGAGATGCTAGCCCGTCATGCCATAGGTCGTCTTGCAGGTCCTAAGAGTGCGGAAGTTGACTGCTTAAAACGTGGCATCGATCCTTCCTTGTTAGATGATGCCTTCAGCGAGGTCGACTTTGAGGAGATAGCCTTTACCTTTCTTGAACACAAATACGGACAGGATGTGGAAATTGACTATAAAATGAAGCAGAAAATGCTCGGAGCCTTATATCGCCGCGGTTTTAGTGCCTCCACAAGTATTGCTGCATTAAGGCAATTTTTGGCATCTTTGTCTTGAAACCCCTTCTTTAATTGTATAATTCTCAATTGGCAAAAAAAGGCCCTTTTAATACAGGTTTTTTTCTATGTATATGACAACAGACCAGATACGTCAGACATATCTGGATTTCTTCAAGGCCCACGGACACACCGTGGTGCGCTCGAGTTCACTGGTGCCGCATAATGATCCTACTTTGTTGTTTACCAACGCAGGTATGAATCAGTTTAAGGATATCTATCTTGGAAAAGAGAAGCGTCCTTACGTGCGCGCAACTACCGCGCAAAAATGCGTACGCGCAGGCGGTAAGCAGAACGATCTTGAAAACGTCGGTTATACCGCAAGACATCACACCTTCTTTGAAATGCTGGGCAACTTCAGCTTTGGTGATTATTTCAAGAAGGAAGCAATTACCTACGCATGGACTCTTCTTACCGAAGGCTTTGGTCTTCCTAAGGAGTCTCTGACCGTTACCGTCTACGATAAGGATGATGAAGCCTATAACATCTGGAAGGACATCATCAAGGTCCCTGTTGAGAGGATCATTCGTATAGGCGATAACAAGGGCGGTGCTTTTAACTCTGACAACTTCTGGCAGATGGGCGATACCGGTCCTTGCGGTCCTTGCTCTGAGATTTTCTACGATCACGGTGCTGACATCTGGGGAGGTCCTCCGGGATCACCTGAAGAGGACGGTGACCGCTTCATTGAAGTGTGGAACATCGTTTTCATGCAGTACAACCGTAAGGCTGACGGAACCTTTGAGAAGCTAGCTAAGCCTATGATCGACAACGGTCTTGGTCTTGAGCGTATCGCTGCTGTGTTGCAGGGTGTACATTCAAACTATGATATCGATCTGTTCGTATCCTTAGAAAAGGCTGCAGCTGAGATCTTAGGTGTAAGCGATCTTAAGGATAAGTCTTTACGTGTAATATCAGATCACATCCGCTCCTGCTCATTCTTAATTGCAGACGGTGTATTGCCTTCAAATGAAGGCCGTGGCTATGTATTGCGCCGTATTATCCGCCGTGCTGTACGCCATGGTCGTCTGTTAGGTGCAAAGGATGTATTCTTCTATAAACTCGTAGATACCTTAGTCAAGCTAATGGGGCATGCCTATCCTGAGCTTATTGAGCAGCAGGATCTGATTAAGAAGACCTTAAAGCGTGAAGAAGAGCAGTTCTTAAATACTCTTGATCGCGGTCTGGCTTTGCTTGAGGGTGAGCTTAAGAAGTTAGGTGACTCCAAGGTTATTCCTGGTGATGTCGTCTTCAAGCTCTATGATACCTATGGCTTCCCTACAGATTTAACTGCTGACGTAGTGCGTGATCGTGGTTATACCATCGATGAGGAAGGCTTCAATGCAGAGATGGCCAAGCAAAAGGCTATGTCTAAGAAGAACTCCAAGTTTGATGTTGATTACAACCAAGATCTCAAGCTTACAGAGGTTACTGAATTCAAGGGCTACGAGACTACAAGCTGTGATGCAACCATTACCGGTATTTACAAGGACGGTCAGGCTGTTGATTCAATTTCAACTGATGAGCGTGCGGTTATTACATTAGATGCAACTCCCTTCTATGGTGAAATGGGCGGTCAGGTAGGTGATATTGGTTCCATCAAGATTGGCTCTAATAATGAGTTTATCGTTGAGGATACCAAGCGTATCGGTAAGACCATCATTCATATTGGTCGTGTAGAGCTTGGTGAATTTACCAATGGTGCTAAGGTTAATGCCGCTGTTGATGTTGAAAATCACAAGGCAATTGCCGCTCACCACAGCGCAACTCATCTTCTTGATGCAGCATTGCGTCAGGTTATCGGCAAGACCGTAACCCAGAAGGGCTCTTATGTTGCAGCTGATCGTTTGCGCTTTGACTACTCCTATCATCAGCCTTTAACTCTTCCTGAGCGTCAGGCTGTTGCACGTATCGTCAACGAGCAGATCCGTATGAATAATGTCATCAAGACTGACATTATGGATCTTGATGAGGCTAAGAAATCAGGTGCTCTGGCTCTGTTTGATGAGAAATATGAGGACAAGGTTCGTGTAGTTTCCATGGGTGATTTCTCCAAGGAGCTGTGCGGCGGTACTCATGCTGAGCGTACTGGTGATTTAGGTACTTTTGTGATCATCGCAGATGAAGCTGTGGCATCAGGTGTCCGTCGTATTGAGGCTGTGACCGGAGCTGCCGCTATTGAATACTTACAGGCAATTGTCCGTAATGTAGTCAAGACTGCCAATCTCATGAAGGCTGACAATATGTCAATTGCCGAGAAGACTGATCAGTTAGTAAAGCGTGGTCGTGATCTTGAGAAGGAAAACGAGACTCTGAAGGAAAAGATCATCACTTTAGAGTGTGAAAAGCTTGTAGCATCTGTCAAAGAAGTTAAGGGCGTTAAGCTTTTAGCTGAGTGCCTGAAGGGCTATGATGCTAAGGCCTTACGCTTTGCAGCAGATGAATGCTTAAATCGCATGCAGTCTGGTGTAGTGCTTTTAGGCTCTGAGAATGATGGCAAGGTATCCTTAACTGCCGCTGTAACCAAGGATCTAGTATCCAAGATTAAGGCTGGTGACTTAGTTAAGAATGCCGCTGTCTTTGTCGATGGTAAGGGCGGTGGACGCCCTGACATGGCTCAGGCAGGTGGTACCAAGGTTGAAGGCCTGCACATGGCTGTTGCAAGCGCTGAAACCTTCTTAGATAGCCATCTGTAAGCTATGTTGGTGGTCTCATCTAAGGTCGGAGATTCTCTCCAGATAGGAGATGGGATCACCGTGAGAGTTCTCGATATCCAAAACGGACGTGTCCGTCTTGGTATCGAGGCTCCTAAGACTACTGCGATTAAAAGAGCAGGAGTTAGAATTTCAGAGAAAAAAGCACAGACTAAAAAAGATCTTGACAATCAAAAGCAAGGATCGGATAATAGTCCGCGCTGATTAGCCTAGTGGATAGATGACCGAGAGGCTGAAGGTACTCCCCTGCTAAGGGAGCATACGGTTTTAAGGACTGTATCGAGGGTTCGAATCCCTCTCTATCCGCCAGTAGAGCACGTTTTTAGACGTGCTTTTTTTGTGTCTGTAAAATTCAGAATTCCTCAGGCAACCTGATACAACCTAAAAACTTCATTATCTGTGACATGTCCGTGTCAGTCTCCCAAGGCTACAGCATCCAGACAGGAATTACTAATACATACTTGTTTAATGCAGAGAAGCTAGGCGCATTGCAGATAATTGCACCATATTATTTACGAAATAATTTTAGTTTCTCCGACTGGAGTTTAAGTGTATACATAAATGCTTTTTATTTAGCACAATAAAAAACCTTTATAATCAATAAGTAAGACACAATCGAACGTAAACAAAATCACTTTTAAATTATTTTTTACAAAAAAACTTGACCAATCTCAAAATATAACTATAATAGCAACCCGAAACGTTAACCGTTTGATGCACCCGTAGCTCAGCTGGATAGAGTAATCGGCTACGAACCGATCGGTCAGGGGTTCGAATCCCTTCGGGTGCGCCACTCAAATGCTTAATTTTCACTACGCACCCGTAGCTCAGCTGGATAGAGTAATCGGCTACGAACCGATCGGTCAGGGGTTCGAATCCCTTCGGGTGCGCCACTCAAATGCTTAATTTTCACTACGCACCCGTAGCTCAGCTGGATAGAGTAATCGGCTACGAACCGATCGGTCAGGGGTTCGAATCCCTTCGGGTGCGCCACTCAAATGCTTAATTTTCACTACGCACCCGTAGCTCAGCTGGATAGAGTAATCGGCTACGAACCGATCGGTCAGGGGTTCGAATCCCTTCGGGTGCGCCACTCAAATGCTTAATTTTCACTACGCACCCGTAGCTCAGCTGGATAGAGTAATCGGCTACGAACCGATCGGTCAGGGGTTCGAATCCCTTCGGGTGCGCCACTCAAATGCTTAATTTTCACTACGCACCCGTAGCTCAGCTGGATAGAGTAATCGGCTACGAACCGATCGGTCAGGGGTTCGAATCCCTTCGGGTGCGCCATCCTTTATTTCCCTTCTTTTATAAATTTCTGTATAAATCAATCTGGTGAATCTATTTGATTTTTAAGCGTTTTATACGTGTCAAGTTGTTTTAACAGATAATTTATGAGTAGCAAAGCTCCAACATCTTTTAGCATGTTGTAAAATTCCCATCTCAGTTCCTAGTAGAGAATTTCACAATGCCGTCTAAAAAGAAAAATCAGATAAATACTGATCTCCGTGTCCCTCCTTTTGATGAGACAGCAGAGCAGCGCTTACTATCTGCTTTAATGTTAGACGGCTCATGCCTGCAAAAGGTAATTCAGGAAATAGGTCGCCTTGAAGAGGATGAGTTCTATTCTGAAAAAAACCGTCTGATCTACGGAGCAATATTAAGACGCTCGGAGCTGTCAGATAATTTTGAACCAACGGTAATCAAGTCTACCCTTGATAATAACGGTTTATTAGAAAAGGCCGGTGGCGCAGGCTACCTTGCTGAAATTGCAGCTATAGGTGGATCTGCTATATCTGCGCCTGATTATGCCAAGATCATTCGTGAATGCTTTAGACGCCGGCAACTTATAGCCGTAGCTGAGGATATTTTAGATTCTGGTTATTTTCCTCAGGGACGTGATATCCGAGATCTGTTCGCCCAAGCTCAGAGTAAGGTCTATGACGTTGTAACCGAGAACGATTCTTCAGTATCTGATGGACCACGTGCCATTGTTGACATTACTAATGTTCTGATTAGCCGTATTCATGACAACCTTGAATCAGGCACGTTGATGCGTGGTGTTCCCACAGGATTTACCGAGCTTGATCAATTAACGCTGGGCCTTCAGGGAGGCACTTTAAATATCATTGCCGCTCGTCCTGGTATTGGCAAAACCTCCTTTGCTATGAATATAGTTGAGAACATTGTTCTAAATCCGGATGTAAAAAAGCCTGGACTTGTGTTCTCCATGGAAATGCCTGCTGAGGCTATTGCCATGCGTATGCTCTCAAACTTTGGTCAGGTACCATTGCAGCAGTTAACTAACGGTGCTGCAGGAGCTGCGCAGTGGGAGCGTATTATTAATAAAATTACGCTTTTGACCGGAACTCGTGAAAATGAGGATCATCAGCAGGAGATGTATAACAAGCTCTTTATTGATGATACTGGTGCAATTACCCCTGCAGAGCTTCGCTCCCGTGCTCATCAGATTGCAGATCGCGAGGGCGGAATATCAGTCATCATGGTTGACTATATTCAGCTTATGAAGGGAGATGGTGTGCAGGAAAACCGTGCCTTGGAAATCGGTTCCATATCCCGTAGCTTAAAGCTTTTATCAAAAGAGCTGGATTGTCCGATCCTCTGTCTGTCACAGCTAAACCGTGAAGTAGATTCGCGTAAAGATCACCGTCCTATGAACTCCGATCTGCGTGAATCAGGCTCCATCGAGCAGGATGCGGATTTGATTATGTTCCTGCATCGTGAATCGGCTTATCGTGAGAAGACAGATGAAAACGGTGATGATGGTCAGGCATTGCTGATTGTCGGAAAAAACCGTAACGGTGCGTTACGTGATATCGAATTACAGTTCATTGGTGAATATACATCATTCTACGACAAGGCGCAGCCTATCGGTAATGAGCCTCCTCCGCCAATGGAAGAATAACAACAAAGATTATTAAAAATGAAAGCCATTTCATCAATTATTGATACTGGTGCTCTCGTACGCAATTTGCGTCGTATTAGAGAGATGTCTCCAAATTCTAAGCTTTTGGCTGTAGTAAAGGCTAATGCTTATGGTCATGGTCTGTATCCGGTAGCGGCAGCGCTTAAGGATGATGCCGATGCCTTTGCGGTATCTCGTATTGAGGAAGCGCTAAGCCTTAGAACTCAGGGGATCATCAAGCCTATTGTCTTGCTTGAAGGCTTTTTTAACCCAGAGGATGTTGAGCTCGTATCACGCTACGATCTTTATACTGCCGTACACGATCTAAGACAGGTTGAGGCCATTGAAAAGGCTCAGATAAAAAAGCCGGTAAACTGCTGGGTACAGGTAGATATTGGTATGCATCGCCTAGGATCCTGCGATCTTGAAGAGGTTGCTGAAATTAAGCGTCGCCTTGAAGCCTCACCAAACACCGTTAAGCCTTTGGGGTTGATTTCTCATTTAAGTGTTGCAGATACCCCTTCTGAACAGAAATATAACGAGTGGCAGCTGGATAATTTCTTCAACTTTGTTGATAAGCTTGGTTTTGAAGGTGACCTTTCTTTAGGCAATTCAGCAGGGATCTGTAAATGGACTAGATCCCATACTACATGGGTGCGTCCAGGCATCATTATGTACGGTATCTCACCATTTGAGGATGCTAACGGACAAGATCTTGGCCTTGAACCTGTAATGACGTTAAAAGCATCCTTAATTGCTATTCATAAATTAAAGAAGGGCGATAAGGTAGGCTATGGGGCTTCCTATGTAGCACCTCGAGATACTATCTTAGGCGTTATTTCAGCAGGATATGGTGATGGCTATCCCCGCACAGCTCCGACAGGTACACCGGTATATCTAAATGGCCGTTATGTGTCGACGGTAGGTCATGTCTGCATGGATATGCTGTTTGTTGATTTAGGTTTGGATTCGCATGACCAGATAGGTGACAGTGCTGTGCTGTGGGGTAAGGAAGTTCCTGTGGAGACAGTGGCTTCACGTTGCGGAACTATTCCTTATGAGCTTGTCTGTCACATAATGCCGCGAGTAAATACTGAATACACCTCAAACTGATTAATTTCTGGGCAGTATTTAACTAAAAAGGCATTTTTATGCCTTTGGTGGCGTATTCTGATTTGTTAGATGGTAGTACAAATTTATCAGGATGTGCCACTTATGACGGCATTTATATTTATGCCCTAAAAAGTACGCAAATGGCTTTTCTATGCCTGTTTAGAGCTTATAACTTTTGTTCGCTTGTAATATATAATCTCTCATCTTCAGAGAAAATCCTTTTATTTTCTGAAATAAAATCGTCTAAAATCAATTAGTTAAGTCTCATTTGTTGACAATACGACGTTTTTTTTTACCCTTCATACGGTTTGCTTGTTAAAGAGAGTAACTTTAAATAGTTATTTGAATACAAGTCTGTCTATTTTTTTATTTCCAGATATGTTATGAATAATTGTTCAACAGACATGAATTCTCAGGTCGTAATTTCTGCATCTAACTCTAAAAAGGACTATTTCACAGAAATCAATTATCTCAGAGGATTGGCCATCTTCTTTATCGTCTACTGTCATATGAGGGGCTGGATTGGCAGTTGTAGTAAGGCCGACTGGTCATCTACATGGTGGATCTTTGATAATGTTCGTGCAACGATTGTTGATGGAGCATCATCTCTTTTTGTTTTTATCTCAGGATTCCTGTTCTATCACATTTTCTATAAGCGCGGTTTTGATTACAAGAAATTTCTCACGGGTAAGATAAAAAAGGTTCTTTGCCCATGGTTCCTAATTGCAACCTTATTTACGGCATTTCGATTAAGTTCAGGACACGGTAGCTTCTTTGACTCAAACTTCATGTTTTATGGGGGCTACGTGTATGCCTCATTTTGGTATGTGCCATTCATAATGGTAGTGTTCTGCTGCTCGTGCTTTTATCTTAGGTTTATTGAGTTGCGCCTTCGTTATCAGATGATCGTTTTTGCGGTATCTCTGATTATGAGTATGGGGATGGGACGACATAACGGCAATGCTTTTCTGTCAGCCTTTTTCTGGAATTCTATTTACCTTTTCGGTATTTTGGTCGGCATTTATTACGATAAGCTCAAGAATTTAGATAAGCTATCAAAGCAATGCATCATTGCAGGGACCGTCATGGTCATGGCGGCGCTAGCATGCTCTGGGGATAGACATTATCTGGCTGATTTTGGCACTTATGATCTGAAGTTTCATCGTATCGAATGGATGGTAATTGGGAAGATGATGCTTTGCTTAACTCTGGTGTATTGCTTCAGCTATTTTAAAGATGCAGGGTGGAAATGGCTAAAGTGGTGTCTTAATATCCTTGCCAAATACTCCTTCTCCATTTTCTTTATTCATCAGTTTGCGCTGTTACATCTTGAGCGTCACGGACACAAGCTTTTCTTTTCTCACTTTAATTTTTACGGATTGCACTTGATGACCTTTTTAATTGCCATTGCTGTTTGTACTGCATGCATAATTATTGCGGCCATAATCAAACGTGCTACCGGTAAGTACAGTCGCATGGTCATAGGATCTTAAATTGTAGATGCTGCCAGAGTTTGACCTCTCTTTGGCAGCATTCATTCACCCCCATCTTTTCCCATTCACATCGGTTTTTTACAAAGAAAGAGCCCGCTTACTCTGATATAATAGTCTGATCACTTGCTCCATGGCAGAAAGCGTAAGGGGCAAAAATTGATATCGATACATTTTAAGGGTACAAAAGTGCAAGAAACTATTTCCCTAAAGCCTCGTTTAGCGGAGCTTAGAGAGCGTGCAGATGCGCTCAGGGGGTATCTTTGACTTGCGAGCTAAAGAGGAACGTCTAGAGGAAGTATCAGGACTTATGGAAGATCCTGAGCTCTGGAATAATCCTGAAAAAGCTCAAGAGTTAGGTCGTGAAAAGACTTCATTAAGCTCAATTGTTGATCGTTTTAAAGCTGTAGATCAGACCTTCGATGACATTGCTACCTTAGAGGAAATGGCAGGCGAAGAGGAAGATCCAGAGCTTATGGCAGAGGCTCATGCTGAGGCCGATAAGCTTGAGCAGATTATTTCTACCTTAGAGCTTGAACGTATGTTCTCAGGTCCGCATGATAACGATCCATGCTATATGGACATTCAGTCAGGATCCGGTGGTACAGAGGCTCAGGACTGGGCTGAAATGGTTATGCGTATGTATATTAAGTACGCAGAAAAGAAAGGTCTTACTACTGAGGTTGAGGAAGTTACTGACGGTGAAGTCGCTGGTATTAAATCGGCAACTCTAAAGTTTACCGGTGAGCACGCTTACGGATTGTTCCGTACAGAAACTGGTGTCCATCGTCTGGTTAGAAAATCTCCATTTGATTCTAATAACCGTCGTCATACCTCATTCTGCTCAGCTTACGTATATCCGGAAATTGATGACAATATTGAGATTGATATCAATCCTGCTGATTTGAAGACTGATGTATTCCGTTCGTCCGGCGCTGGTGGTCAGCATGTTAATAAAACGGAATCTGCAGTACGTATTACCCACATTCCCACAGGTATTGTGGTGACTTGCCAAAATGAGCGTTCACAATTTCAAAACCGTGATCAGGCAATGAAACAATTGCGTGCTCGTTTGTACACTCTAGAGCTAGAAAAGCGTCAAGCCGAGGCTAAGGTTGTAGAGGACAGTAAATCTGATATTGGCTGGGGAAGTCAGATCCGCTCATATGTATTGGATGATGCTCGCATCAAAGATCTGCGTACTGGCGTTGAATGCCGTGATACTCAAAAGGTATTAAACGGTGATTTGGACCAATTTATTGAAGCAAGCCTCAAGTCAGGGCTATAACCAATTGTTTTTAGGAAAATAAAAATGGCACAGGAAAAAGAAGAGCTTAACTCTACTGAGAATTTAAATAATGTCATGCAGGAGCGTCGCGACAAGCTTGAGGCTCTGCGTGCCCAAGGTCAGGCTTATCCTAATGATTTTCATCGTGATGCAACCTCTGCAGATGTTCGTGCAGCTTGCGGTGATAAGGATGCAGAAACTCTAGAGGCTGAAAAGCATGAATACACCATTGCAGGTCGTATGATGACCCGCCGTATCATGGGAAAGGCTTCCTTTGCAACCATTCAGGATGTTGATGGCAAGATCCAACTTTATGTATCTCGTGATGATCTTCCTGAGGGTGATTATCAGAACCTCTTTAAGAAACTCGATTTAGGCGATATCGTAGGTGTTACTGGTTTTGCCTTTAAGACTAAGACCGGAGAGCTTTCCATTCACGTCAAGAAGCTTCGTCTGCTAGTCAAGGCTCTGCGTCCTCTTCCTGAAAAGTATAAAGGCTTAACCGATCAGGAAGCTCGTTGCCGTCAGCGTTATCTTGATCTTATTGCCAACGAGGATTCTCGCCGTACCTTTAAGATCCGCTCCCAAATTGTTTCTTACATCCGTAAGTTCATGGACTCCAAGCGCTTCATGGAAGTTGAGACTCCTATGATGCATACCATCCCAGGTGGTGCTAATGCCAAGCCTTTCATGACTCATCACAATGCTTTGGATATCGATATGTATATGCGTATCGCGCCTGAGCTCTTCCTAAAGCGTCTAGTTGTAGGCGGCTTTGAGAACGTATATGAGATCAATCGTTGCTTTAGAAACGAAGGCATCGATGTGCGCCATAATCCAGAGTTCACCACCATTGAGTTCTACTGGGCATATCATGATTATCACGATCTGATCGATCTTACCGAAGAGCTCTTCCGCACTATGTCACAGGAAATTTTGGGAACTACTAAGATCCACTATGGCAAGGAAGGTGAGATAGGTCTTGATATCGATTTTGGCAAGCCTTTTGAGCGTTTGACCATGAAGGAGTCAATCGTCAAATATGGTGCTGACAAGGGCATCACTATGGCCGATCTTGAGGATGAGGCTAAGGCTAAGGCATGGTGTGAAAAACTACACTGTGACATGCTCCCTGGCTGGACTTTAGGTAACTATATTGCAGCATTGTTTGATGAGCTTGTTGAAGAGCATCTGCAGCAGCCTACCTTTATTACTAGCTATCCTGCAGAAATTTCTCCTTTGGCTCGTCGCTCTGATACCGAGCCTGCCTTTACCGATCGCTTTGAGTTCTTCATCGGTGGTCGTGAGTTAGGTAACGGCTTCTCAGAGTTAAATGATCCTGATGATCAGTCCGATCGTTTCATGGCTCAGGCTGAGGCTAAGAAGCACGGTGATGATGAGGCTATGTACTATGATGCAGACTACATCACTGCTCTGCAGCACGGCTTGCCTCCTACTGCAGGTGAGGGTATCGGTATTGATCGTGTAGTAATGCTGTTCTCTAACTGCCACACTATCCGTGATGTTATTCTTTTCCCGACTTTAAGACCTTCTAATAACTAATAGGTGATTTAAATATGGCTCATTTATTTCATGGCTCTTTAGTAGCTCTGATCACTCCGTTTAAGAACGGCAAATTAGATGAAGCTGCTCTTGAGAAGATGGTTGAGTGGCATATTGCCAATGGCACCAATGCCATCGTTCCTGCAGGTACTACCGGTGAGTGCCCGACCCTAACTCATGAGGAACACGAGCGTGTGGTTGCGCTGACTGCCCAGATAGTCAAGGGACGTATTCCTGTTTTGGCAGGTGCTGGCTCTAACAATCCTGTTGAAGCTGTGCGCTTGACCAATGCTGCTGAAAAGGCTGGTGCTGATGGTGTGTTGCATGTTGCAGGTTACTACAACCGCCCCAATCAAGATGGTCTGTATGCTCACTTTAAGATGATAAATGATGAGACCTCTCTTCCTATCATCATCTATAACATCCCAGGCCGCGCTGTAGTTAATATTACCCCTGCAACCGTTGCCAAGATGGCTGAGCTTCCTCATATTGCAGGTATCAAGGATGCAACCGGTGATTTAGAGCGCCCTTGGCTTGAGCGTCAGTTAATAAAGCGTGAGGACTTCACCTGGTTATCAGGTAATGATTCAACTCAGGTTTCCTATAACGTGGCAGGCGGTGTCGGTTGTATTTCTGTTACCGCCAATATTGCTCCAGCTCTCGTATCTAAGGTTCAGTCCTTATGTGCTGAGAATAAGTGGGTTGAGGCAAGAGAGCTTCAGGATAAGCTGATGGAGTTACATAAGCTTATGTTTAAGGAGCCGTCCCCGGGTCCTGCCAAGTATGCAGCTTCTCTCTTAGGCCTGTGCACTGAAGAGGTAAGACTTCCGGTGCTGCCTATAAGCGATGGTCTGCGTGCTGAAATCAAGACTGCTATGCAGGAGTTGGAACTTATCTAATGGCCGAGAATCAAAGCCGTGGTTCGGCTCTAACTGATCCTAATGATCGTCATGTACGTTCATTTGTCATTAGAGCCGGACGTATGACTGCAGCTCAGGATCGTGCGATGGAGGAGCTGGGACCTAAATACTTGATCGATGCAAGCTCACTTGAGTATATCGATTTTGATAAAGCCTTTGGTCGCAGTGCTTCTTTGGTAGTTGAGATAGGATTTGGTATGGGCGTTTCCTTTTGTGAGATGGCCAAAAATGATCCTTTGCGCAACTACTGCGGTATTGAGGTACATCCTCCTGGAGTCGGATCCTGCTTAAAGCTTATTGAAGAGCAGGGGCTTACTAATGTACGTATTATTCACTTTGATGCTTTCGAGGTGATTAAGAAGTGCCTAAGACCTGAAAGTGTAGATATATTGCAGATCTTCTTCCCGGATCCTTGGCCAAAGAAGCGTCATATCAAGCGACGTTTGATTAATGATGACTTTATTGCCATGGTAGCTCCAGTGTTAAAGCATGGTGCTGAGGTTAGACTTGCAACCGACTGGCAGGAGTATGCCGAGCAAATGCTGGACGTAATGACCCGTGCTGATGGTTTTAGCAATACTGCACCAGATGGTACTTATATTCCCCGTCCTGCTTGGAGACCTCTGACGAAATTTGAGGCTCGAGGTGAGAGACTGGGCCACGGAGTTTGGGATCTGGTATTCCGTCGTGACTGATATTAGAAAACAGGCCCTTGAGGCTTTTGTTGAGAGCACCCTTTGCCAAGGCAGAGTGGTGCTCTCTGCTTTAGGAGGCGATGCAAGTTTTCGTCGCTATTTTCGTTTTAACAACATAATTGCTGTTGATTCACCGCCGCAGACACAGAAAAATCAGGAATTTGTAGCAATTGATGAGGCCTTAATTAAGGCAGGGATCAAGGCACCGAAAATTCTTGCCTATGATTTGAACAACGGTTTCTTGATTGAAGAAGATCTTGGAACTACTACCTTTGCTAAGGTTTCGGTAGGTGAAGCAAGGCGCGCGTGGTATTTAAAAGCCATTTCTCTGCTTCCAAAAATTGCTCGACTAGACATAAGGCTTCCGACTTTTGATAACGATTTTATCAAAATGGAGTTTGGGATCTTTCTGGAGTGGCTTTTGGATAAGACTTTGCAACTAAGCTTGAGCAAAGGCGAAAAATTTATGCTCGATAACACTCTGCATAATCTCACTGAGATGTGCAAATCTCAGCCTCAGGTAGCAATGCATCGGGATTTTCACAGTCGTAATCTGATGGTTGTGGGAAAAGATCTGGCAGTTATCGATTTTCAGGATATGGTAAAGGGACCCATAAGCTACGATGCAGCCTCTTTAATTTGTGACTGCTATGTAGATTTAGGTGATGATTTAAGAGATGAGTTAATAGAGAAAAGTTTTGATGCTTTTAACAATTGCTCATTAATTAAAGGCTGGTCCTTAAATGATTATAAGATTGCTTTTAATATGACCTCGCTACAGCGACATTTAAAGGTGCTAGGTATTTTTAACCGTCTTAATTTGCGTGATGGGAAGAGCGGCTATTTAAAGGATCTGCCCTTGGTGATGCAATATTGCTTGCAGGAGAGCAAAAAGGCCGGATTAAATGATCTGTATGAATTCTTAAGTGAAAAGGTTGCCCCCGGAGTTATGTCATGCGTGCAATGATCTTAGCTGCAGGGCGTGGCGAGCGACTACGTCCAATTACCGACTCAATTCCAAAGCCTATGGTTAAGGTTGGCGGTGTTGAACTTCTGGTATGGCATATTGAAAGATTAAAGAAAGCAGGCATCAAGGATATCATTGTCAACTCAGCTTGGCTTTCAGATAAGATTGTTGATTTCCTAGGTGATGGTCATAGATTTGCGGTACATATTTCCCATAGTATTGAAGGGGAAGGCGGTCTTGAGACTGCCGGAGGAATAGCTAGAGCTTTACCTTTTTTTGAGGACAGACCTTTTTTGGTGGTAAATGGTGATACCTATATGGATGCAGATTATGCGCAGTTTATAGAGGCTACTTTGGCAAACGGAGAGGCCTTACTTTTTATGACGCAAAATCCTGCACATAATCCCAAAGGAGATTTTTCCTTGGCAAACAATGGGTTGCTAAGAATCGGGGAAGGCTATACTTTTTCTGGGGCAGCAGTTTACAGCCCGGAAATTTTTAAAAATATGCCAGTAAAAAAATATCCGTTGCGACCGGTATTTGAAAAACTTATAGCAAACAATAAGTTACATGGCCGTATGTTAAATGGTAAATGGTTTGATGTCGGGACCATTGAGCGTCTCAAGCTTGCAGATAATTATGTATGCAGTCAGATTGGAGATAAAGCGTGACAAGCAGTAAAGGAAGGATCTTAGGTGCCATCATCGGTATTTTCATTATGGGAGTACCCGGTGCGCTACTGGGCTTTATTCTGGGATGGTATTTTATAGATAGAAAGGAAAATAAAGAGCGCAATAATGTTGAGCAGGCTCGTAATGCCTTTATCTATGACAAGGGAAAGAATAACGACTTGTTATACGGCTTGTTCATGCTACTAGGCTACATTGCACGTGGAGCTGGAGCAATTCAGAAGGAAGCAATTATTCAGGCTCAGAATTACATGGATATTCTTAGAATGAATGATCCTGCTTCAAGATCTCAGGCTCAACAGGCTTTTAACCGTGGTAAGGCTAGCGATTTTGATTTAAACGGAGAGATTATCAACATTCGCCGTGCCTGCATGGAGAATATCAATATTGTCTCTATTTTGCTGGAGCTGTTAGTTCAGATGGCTTTAGCCGATGGCAAAATCTCTCAGGAGGAATATCGCCGTCTGCTTGAGGTAGCAAATGGCTTAGGTGTTCCTAAAGAGCTTATCGACCGCATGATCCAGATGCGAATTGCTGAAATGCAGTTTCGCCAAGGATTTTATCAGTATCAATATCAGCAGCAGGGCAGTGGATATTATCAGGGAGGCAACGGTCAATACGATCAGGGCTCATCAGAGGGCTATGCTGGCGGACAGTCACAGCAGCAGAGTTCTGCCTCTCAGCTTGAGGAGGCCTATAAGATAATTGGAGTCTCTCCTGATGCAAGCTGGGAGGAGGTACGTAAGGCTCACAAGAAGCTTATGCTTAAGTATCATCCAGACAGATTAAAGTCTCAGGGGATCCCTGATGAGATGATTGCCTCCTATGCGGAGAAGGCCAAGGATATTCAGGCTGCCTTTGATTGTATTAAGCGTGCCCGTGGTGAGAAAAATTAGAACCTCACTGAGGTTTAGAGGCTGACTTTGTTGAAAACCGCATTTTTTCGCGGTTTTCTTTTAGATTTAATTTAGCAATTACTAGAGTATAAACAGGTGGTACTAAGCTTAATTTTTTTGTCGTAGCATAGCCTGAAGCTTGATAGCTGTGATCGCATTTTGGGCGTAATCTGGTACAGATAAAAGTTCTATGGTTTCATTAGAATCCGGATGTCTAAATGATAGGGCTGATGCGTGCAGGTACATTAAATTCCAGTTGTTTTCTGCCTTATCTTCATTTCCATAAAATCTATCACCTACAATTGGATGGCCAATATGTGCCATATGAAGTCGTAGCTGATGAGAGCGTCCAGTATGAGGAAACAGTAGTATTAGCGAATAATCCTCATTGGCCTCTAAGCTTTGATAATAGGTCAGGGCACTTTTGCCCAGCTTTTCGTCAATTATTTGCAAAGGCCGGCGCTCCCAGTCACAGCGCATAGGAGCGTCAATGTGTCCACATCCTGATAAAAATCCCTGAACTTTAGCAATATAGATTTTTTTGATCTCTCTTTTTTCAAATTGGATCCCTAAAGAACGCACTGCATTTTTATTTAAGGCATATATCAAGATCCCGGAGGTATCCATATCAAGTCGATGAACTGCGGTAGCATCCGGGCAAAAGCTACAGATCCTGCTTAAAGCACTATCTTTTATAATTCGTCCGGGAACTGAGAGCAATCCTGATGGTTTGTTAATTGCAATTAACGAGTGATCCCGCATTAGGAGCTCGTAATTTTTTCCTGTGTCCTGAGAGTATATACAGCTTATCATGTGCTTTTAAAACAAATCCCGCTCATGAGGGCGGGATTAATTGTGCTTAAGTAAATCTATATGAGACTTTTATTTGCCAAATGAGGCGGCAATCACCTTACGGGTGTTTTCAGCAGGACCTGTTAGCTTTAGCTTGTCATAATTGTCGGCAAGCATACGCATGGCCTTCTCAAGCCACTTGGTATCTCGATATGAGTAAAGAATGCTCTGACAGTGACGGGCTGAGGATAGATAGGCGCCACGCTCCTGATAATACTCAGCAATTTTGTATTCGCGCTCGGCTAGCTGATCCTTCATAAAGAGAATACGCTGACGGGCATCGTTAACGTAAGGACTGTTAGGATAGGCCTCAATAAAATTCTGGAAGCACTTGATGGCTTCGTAGTAGGCAACAGGATCCTTTTGCGAGCGGTTGAGGCTGATATATTCCTGAATCAAATTGCCGCGCTTTTGCATGGCAATCAGCCCCTTCATATAGGCAACATAGTCTGCATAGATAGAGGTCGGATTAATTCGCTGATAACGCGTAGCTGCAGCATCGGCTAGCTCGGTTTCACGGCTTTTATAGTAGACATAAATTAAATCTAGCTGCACCTGATCGGTATATTCACCAAACGGATAACGGGTATCAAGGGCCTCGAGATAATTGCGAGCCTTGGAATAATCACCATCAGCCATAGAAGCCTTGGCAGTCTGATACAGCGAGTGTGCGGACATGTCGGGAACCTTGTCTTTATTGACGCTCTCGGTGTCATTGTGGCATCCGCTCAGTACGAGCATGCAAGCGCAGGTTGCGCTAATAAGTAATTTCTTCAGCATCTTTATTGGCCGTAAAATGTAAATTCGTTGTAGGCGAAATTTGTTCAATCTAGTGCAATATTATACTATGTATAGCATGAAAAATATTTTTACCACAGGACGAGATGAGGAACACAAATGGCTGAAATTATTATTTTGAATATTACCGATGAATATCACGGTAAACGCTTGGATGCAGCCATGGCAGCACTGTGCCCTGATCGTTCCCGTTCAACTATTACCGCTTTTATTTCAGATGGTAAGGTTAAGCTAGATGGAGCAGTAATTACCAAGCCGTCTTTCAAGGTAAGCTCAGGACAGGTTGTGGAACTTGAAATCCCAACAGAGGACGTTATTGATGCACTACCTCAGGATCTGCCATTAAATGTGATCTATGAGGATGATGATTTAATTGTTATTGATAAGCCTTCAGGCTTTGTTGTCCATCCAGGTGCTGGTGTTCCTGACGGTACCGTTATGAATGCCATGCTTTATCACTATCCTCAAACGGCGGCACTGCCTAGAGCCGGTATTGTGCATCGTCTTGATAAGGATACCTCTGGTCTTATGGTAATTGCACTCTCTCAGCTGGCGCAGATCCGTCTTACCCGTGCAATATCCAAGCATAATGTTGTACGTGAATATGAGGCAGTGGTAGAGGGGTTGATAACTGCAGGAGGCACTATCGATGGTGATATTGCTCGTGATCCATCAAATCGTACCCGTATGGCTGTAGTACCAGACGGTATGGGACGTGAAGCTATTACTCACTATCGTGTCATGGAGCAATTTAGAGCTCATACTCTTGTAAGAGTACGCCTTGAAACAGGTCGTACCCACCAGATCCGTGTACACATGGCGCATATCGACCATCCCTTAATCGGAGATCCTCAATATGGCCGAGGACTTAGAATGCTAAAGGGATCCTCTGAGGAGTTCTCAAAGGTTATGAGATCTTTTAGACGTCAGGCGTTGCATGCAGCTCACATAGAATTCAAACATCCGGTAACAGGTGAGGAGTTGTCTTTTGACTCACCCCGTCCTCAGGATATGGAGGAGCTAATATTAGCGTTAAGACAGGATCATAAGGAACACCCAGATGACATCTAATGCTGTTGTTCAAGTTGATTGTTTTAAAAGGGCAAAGGCTTTTTATACAAAGCGTAATGGTGGACACAGTAGTGCTCCCTTTGATTCCTTAAATCTTGGGGATCATGTAGGTGATGATCAAAAATCTGTCAGTGCAAACCGTCAGCTTGTCAGAGATGAGCTTAAGCATGATGTTGTGTATATGCATCAGATCCATAGCAACATTGTGCGCGTGGTGAGATCTGCAGACGAGAATATTGGCGATTGCGATGCCATTATCACGGATACTCCCAATCTGCCTTTGGCAGTGATGACTGCTGATTGTCTGCCATTGTTGCTAGCAACTACTGACGGAGCAGTCTGTGCAGCTGTTCATTGCGGATGGCGTAGCCTTGCCTCCGCTATCGTAGGTCATACGGTTGGAGTTATTCGCACTATAAGTGATGCTCCCATTGAGGCTTTCATCGGACCTCATATAAGACAGCGCTCCTTTGAAGTAGGTCCCGATGTCTATGATGCCTTTGTATCTTTGTATGATGAGGCTACCCATTATTTTGAGATGGGATCTGGAGACAGATATTGGTGCTCTTTATCAGGACTTACATCCCTAGCTCTGCGCAATGCTGATCATTGTATTGCCAATATCTGTGATTGTGGTTTTGATACCTTTACACAGCAGGATAACTTCTTTTCATATCGTCGCGATCATGATACCGGACGTATGGCATCCATTATTATGCTGTAAATTTTGTTTTTGGAACAATTTCTTAAAAGTGCATTATTGGCATGTTTATGTGCCCTCTACCGGATCAGAATTGTTCCAAAAGCTTCTAAAACGATCCTCGAATAAGCAATCAAAAAACTTTTATTGAAGGTCTAATTCTTTGTAATTACTCTTGTTCATAACCTAGATTTTAGGGGTGGATGGAGAGTGAGATCATGAAGAAAACGTTACTTGCAGGTGTAGTTTTAAGTTTTGTCATTGGTAGTGCTTTTTCTACAGTTAGTGCACAGGATCTAGATAAGTTACGCATTGCTGTGATCAATATGCAACCTGTGTGGGGCGATAAGCAAGCTAACACCCAAAAAATCGTTAAGCTCGCTCGTGAAGCTGCGCATACCGGCGCAAAGCTCATCGTTTTTCCGGAAATGGCTTTGACCGGCTATGCCATGGAGCAAGGCGATATCAAAAGAGCCGATCGTATGCAGGTCAAGCTTGCAGAGAGTCAGGATGGAGATGCCGCCAAGACTATTTCAGCAGAGGCTAAAAAGTTAGGGGCCTATATTGCTTATGGCTATCCTGAAAAGAAGGGAGAAGCTCCTGATGATGTCTATAACTCGGTTTTGGTAAGCGGACCTGACGGAATTATTGGTTCATATCAAAAGATTCACCCTTTTGGATCAGAAGTAGTCTGGTGTAAGACCGGAACTGACCCTTTCATGTTTGATACTCCATGGGGAAAGGTCGGTGTCAGCATTTGCTATGACACCTATAACTACCCAGAGCTCTCTCGTTATTATGCAGCCTCTGGTGCACGTTTGGTGATAAACCCGACAGCCACGGCTTGGGCTTATTATTCTGCCAAGCATTTAGGTGACGACGGTATGCCTCTTAAGGATGGCAAACCCTATGCTGATAATAACGTTGCCTGGGTTAATCGTTTTAAAGGTCGTATTGAGGCTACAGTTATTCAAAGCGGTATTTACGTAGCCTCATCTGATTTGGTCGGTGCCGAAAAGAGCGCTGACGGTACCTTCATGGGTACAGCCTTCCCGGGCGGTAGTTGCGTGGTCGGTCCCTCTACAGATGCCGAGGGTACTGACAATTACATTGATTACTACGGTACCGATCCTGCAAAGGCAACAGATGAAGGCATATTCTATAGCGATGTCGATCTTTCAACAGCCAAGCGTAATTCATTTGTAAATTATATTAAGACTGATGCACAGGAGGGCAACCTCTACTCACCTGATCTGTACATGAAGTGGTTTGAGAAGTTGTCAAAAGAATACAAAGCTTTAAATCACTAAGCTTGGTAAGCAAATTTAACGACTATAAACAAAGCCCTGTAGCTCTATACGGGGCTTTCTTTGCGCGGTTCATACATCATCCTTTCTTACGCAGTGCTAAGCAGTACCTGTCAGCTGTTTAATTGCTGATATTTCCCCCTTAGATAAAATAAAAGCTTTTTTATTTCATTAAACGTCATGGTTATGTCTGACATGACATTAAAGTGTGCTTCTTAAAAAAACTGTTTAAATATCAACATATTGGGTGATTCTAATACGGTGCTGACATTTGCTCCTTTTTATAGTAGCAATAGAAATAACTAATAAAGCAAATTGTAATATTGATTATATTGTTTTCTGGTGTTAGTATATGCAATCAATAAAGCTAATTACAAATTAGCTATAAACTATAGCAAGGGTGTAAAACAATAAAATTGCCATCAGGAGTTGACAGTGAAAACTTTTAAGAAGATCTTTTTAACCGCAGGTTTGGTTTTAGCAAGTTTAACGGCTTTGAATGCTTCGGCTGCCACCCAAGATCACGTTAAGGTTGGTGTAGTCGGTGAGAATAACGAGCTATGGGTTCCTATCATTGATGAGCTTAAATCAGAGGGAGTCACCATTGAGCTGATTAAATTTAATGATTACGCAATGCCTAACCGGGCCTTGCAGGAGGGAGAGATTGATCTGCACGCGTGTATGACTGGTCGCTTCTTAAAGACAGAATGTGCAGATCATAATTATCAGTTAACTGCTATCGGAACTACTCTGATTACTCCTCTGGGGATCTTTTCTAAGAAGATTAAGTCATTAGATGAGATCAAGGATGGCGATACCTTTGCGGTTCCATCTGATCCTATCACCACAGGTCGTGCTTTAAGACTTCTTGATGCTAACAAGATCATCAAGCTAAAGGAGGATGCGGGCTGGACTCCTACAACCAAGGATATTGTTGAAAATCCTCACAATATCGATTTCTACTGGATTGATCCAGGTAATGCTTATGCAGTACTTGACGATGTAACCTGTTCCTTTATCAATGGCGAGTTTGTTGTGGATCATGGTATGACTCTTAAGGATGCAGTAGTTGTTGAGAATACTGACGGCTGGGGCCTTGATAACCCATTTGTCAATGTCATAGCCTCCCGCACCCAGGATAAGGATAACGAGCTCTATAAGCACATCGTCGATGTCTATCACACCAAAAAGGTTGCTGATGTAATCATCAATCACTATAAAGGGGCATATATTCCTGCCTTTAAATACTAATTAAGTCTGTATTTAAAACGGATTACGTTTAGTTAATAATCCCTGGTAAACAGATAACCTTTTGTTTGCTAGGGATTTTGTGTTTTATAGTGTCCTTTATCTACAGTCTTTATTTAATAGTCTATATCTATAATTAATTTAAAAATATTGATTTTGACTTTTAGTGATGTTAATATTCTGTCTATAGAAAATAATATGAATTAGCAAATAACTATAACGAGAACTTTTAATATGTCACAGTCAGTTTCAACTGTATATCTTGCTGGTGGATGTTTCTGGGGAATTTCAGAATACTTCTCACGTATTCCTGGTGTGATTTCCAATGTTTCAGGTTATGCCAACAGCAAAATTGCAGCTCCCTCATATCAGCAGGTAAAGAGTCAGGAGGCTGATGCTGCTGAAACCGTTGAGATCAAATACGATCCAAGCGTTGTCAGCTTAGAGCAACTTTTGCATGCCTTCTTTTTAGTAATTGATCCTCTAAGTGTTAACCGTCAGGGGGAGGACAGCGGTCGTTCCTACCGTACCGGTATTTACTATTTAAATGAAGAGCAACAAAATACTGCTCAAAAATGCTTAAATGAATTGGATGAGCGTTTGGGACAAAAGAATGCCGTGGAATTGCTCCCTTTGGGTAATTTCTATACTGCTGAGGAATACCATCAAAATTATTTAAAGAAAAATCCCAATGGTTACTGCCATGTTGATTTCTCAAAATTAAAGATCTTCAGAGATGAGCTTGCCAAGGAAGGCAAGATATTTGAGGATTGGAAGGTTTAACTTTAATTTATCAGGAAATGATTATGAATACCTTTAAAAAATTATTTGTAACTGCAGGTATAGTATTATCAAGCTTTGCTGCTATCAATGCATCAGCTGCAACTCAGGAGCACGTCAAGGTAGGTGTCGTTGGTGAAAACAACGAGCAATGGAAGCCCATCATTGAAAAATTAAAGAGTGAAGGCGTAACTCTTGAGCTAGTGAAATTCAATGACTATGCAATGCCTAACCGTGCTTTGCAGGATGGTGAAATTGATATTCATGCCTGCATGACTGGCCGTTTCTTAAAGACCGAATGTGCTGATCATAATTATCAGTTGACTGCTATCGGCACTACGTTGATTGCTCCTTTGGGGATCTTCTCTAAAAAGATAAAATCCCTAGATGAGATTAAAGATGGTGATACCTTCGCAGTTCCGTCTGATCCTATTACCACAGGCCGTGCCTTGAGACTGCTTGATTCTAAGAAGATCATCACATTAAAGCAGGATGCCGGTTGGACTCCTACAACTAAGGATATAGTTGAGAATCCTCACAACATTAATTTCTACTGGATCGATCCAGGTAATGCATATGCAGTTCTAGATGACGTAACTGCTTCCTTCATTAACGGTGGATTTGCAGTTGACCATGGTCTGTCCATCCAGAAGGATGCAATTGCCGTTGAAAATACCGAGGGCTGGGGACTTGATAATCCTTTCGTAAATATCATTGCCTCTCGTACTGCTGATAAGGATAACGAGCTGTATAACCACATTGTGGATCTTTATCACACTAAGGAAGTTGCTGACATCATCGTGAATTACTACAAGGGTGCCTTTACTCCTGCCTTCAAGTATTAATCAGGGTTTCCTTAAAGCTTAATCAGCTTCAGGAAAAATACATAAATTCCTTGGATAACAAATAGATGTACTGTTATCTAGGGAATTTTTTTTATATCCAGAAAAATAAAAATCCTGACAGATTTTATTGATAAAACTCCTCATAAATTTTGTGGTCTTTGTGAAAATGTATCTTTAAATTTTGAGATCTGTCTCCATATTCATATCAACAGAGAAATGAAAACAAAATGAATTTAACGGAGGCATGAAATGCGTCTAGACAGATTTACAGCCAAGTTCCAAGAAGCCTTGGCTGATGCTCAGTCACTCGCTGTTGGCCATGACAATCAGTTCATCGAGCCCCTTCACATCATGTCCGCATTGCTATCACAGCAAGACGGCACGGTGAGGCCTTTGATAACTTTGGCAGGCTCAGATCCCAAGGCCTTAGAGATCCTGATTAATCAGGCAATTGATAAGCTCCCTCAGGTTAAGGGTGCAGGCGGTGATATACAGCTTTCCTCCCAGACTGGAAGATTACTAAATGTCTGCGATAAGCTTGCTCAGCAAAATGGTGATCAGTTCATCTCCTCTGAGATGTTTGTACTGGCCGCAATTGAAGGCGATAGCGAGCTACAGGAGATTTTTAAGCGTTGCAATTTAACTTTGGAAAAAGTTAATAAGGCTCTAAAGGAGATCCGTCAGGGACAGACGGTTAATGATGAAAACGCAGAGAGTAATCGTGGTGCCCTGAAGAAATATTGCATTGATTTAACTGAGCTTGCAGAAAAGGGCAAGCTTGACCCTGTGATCGGTCGTGATGAAGAAATTCGTCGTACCATGCAGGTACTGCAAAGAAGAACCAAGAATAACCCGGTTTTAATCGGTGAGCCTGGTGTTGGTAAGACTGCAATTGTTGAAGGACTTGCACAACGCATTATCAAAGGCGAGGTTCCGGAAGGACTTCGTAATAAGAAGGTTTTGTCACTTGATCTTGGTGCCTTGATTGCTGGTGCAAAATACCGTGGTGAATTTGAGGAACGTCTTAAGGGAGTCTTAAACGATCTCGCTAAGGAAGAAGGACGCGTGATCCTCTTTATCGACGAGCTTCATACCGTTGTAGGTGCCGGTAAATCCGAGGGCTCAATGGATGCAGGTAATATGTTAAAGCCAGCACTGGCTCGTGGTGCCTTGCATTGTGTTGGCGCTACTACCTTAAATGAGTACCGTCAGTACATTGAAAAGGACGCTGCATTGGAGCGTCGTTTCCAAAAGGTGTTTGTTGCAGAGCCTTCTGTTGAAAACACCATTGCAATTTTGCGTGGCTTAAAAGAGCGTTACGAGATCCATCATCATGTGCAGATCACCGATCCAGCAATTGTTGCAGCCGCTACTTTGTCTAACCGTTATATAACAGATAGACAGCTACCGGATAAGGCTATTGATCTTATTGATGAGGCTGCTGCATCCATTAGATTGCAGATCGACTCTAAGCCTGAGCCTTTGGACAGGTTAGATCACAAGCTGATTCAGCTGAAGATGGAGCGTCAGGCTCTTTCTAAGGAAACTGATGAGGCAAGCTTGAAGCGTTTGGCTGATCTTGATAAGGATATAGCTGACAGCGAGAAGGAATACTCTCGTCTTGAGGAGATCTGGAAGCATGAGAAGTTCCAGCTAGAGGGAACCCAGAAGCTTAAGATTAAACTTGATGAGGCCCGCCATGAGTTTGATGTAGCAAAGCGCTCAGGCGATCTGGCTAAGATGAGTGAGCTACAGTACGGCACTATTCCTGAGCTTGAAAAGCAGGTTGAGGAAAGCTCTAAGGCCAAGTCCTCAGGATCTGAGAACATGGAGCTTGTGCGTGATAAGGTTACCGATCAGGAAATCGCTGAGGTTGTATCTCGTGCAACCGGTATTCCGGTTTCGAAGATGCTTGAAGGCGAGCGTGCAAAGCTTTTGCATATGGAAGATGCATTGCATAAGCGTGTAATTGGTCAGGATGAGGCTGTCAATGCTATTGCTAATGCAATTCGCAGATCGCGTGCAGGTCTTAGTGATCCAAACCGTCCTATAGGATCCTTCCTGTTTATGGGACCTACTGGTGTTGGTAAAACAGAGCTGTCAAAGGCTGTAGCTGAGTTCCTTTTTGATACGGAAAAAGCAATGGTTCGTATCGATATGTCAGAGTTTATGGAAAAGTATTCCGTTTCTCGTCTTGTCGGTGCGCCTCCGGGGTATGTCGGATATGAGCAGGGTGGTTATTTAACTGAGGCTGTAAGACGTCGTCCATATTCTGTAATACTGCTTGATGAAATTGAAAAGGCTCATCCTGATGTCTTTAACATTTTGTTGCAGGTTCTGGATGATGGCCGTCTGACTGATGGACAGGGACGTACAGTAGACTTTAAGAATACCGTCATCATTATGACCTCAAATCTTGGATCGCAAATGATTCAGGATGAGGCTGGTAAGTCAGATTACGATACCTTAAAGGGTAAGCTTCTAGGTGTGCTTGAACAGCACTTTAAGCCAGAATTCCTCAATCGTATCGATGAGACAGTGGTCTTCCATCCTTTGTCTCATGAAAACATTAAGGCAATTGCTGCAATTCAGCTTAAGACCTTAGAGGATCGTATGAAGAGCAACGGCTATGACATTACTATCTCAGATAGTGTGGCAGATTACGCTGCAACTTCCGGCTTTGACGTGGTATTTGGTGCTCGTCCTTTGCGTCGTGTCATCCAAAATGAGATTGCAGATCCTCTGTCTTCAATGCTGTTATCCGGCAATATCATGCCTGGAAAGAGCTATGATCTGGGATTTGATAGTGACCACAAACTAAAGGTTACAGAAAAGTAATTTCTGTAAGTTGAAATTTGAAAAAAATACAGTGGCAGTGGAGGTAATGCTTCGCTGCCATTTTTTTTCAATGAACAGACGCTAGGTGAGATAGAAATTCCGTATAACAATAAAAAAATTAAAAATTTTTGATCTTGATCAAAGATGATTTATAAGCCTTAGAGG
>CAVJLP010000009.1:0-44076 GCA_963650525.1 Firmicutes bacterium CAG:534 | reverse complement strand
TGAAGAAGGTCGTGAACAAGGTCGTGAAGAGACAATCTTAAAAAATGCTGTGGCATTTATGAAAAATGGTGCCCCATTGGATCTAATTATTAAGTCACTAGGACTTACTAAAGAAAAACTTCTAGAACTTGCAAAAGAGAATAACATCACCATCAAGGAATGATTTTCTGCGCAATAAAGCTTGTCATAGTACCTGCTTAAGATGAGGTGATTTGATAGTTTATGGTTTTATGTATTCTGGGACTTGTTGAATAAAAAATGCATTTGAATAATTGGCTAACAAAATTAGTGTAGAGCACAGAGGTTTTACATATCCACTATGTTGCCATGCTTAAGATCTGTAACAGCATTGTCTACATCAGAAAATTCATTGCGTATGTGTTGCTTGGGCAATTCTTCCTTTAAAAGATTGTGGGTATTACACCTCTAGAAAGCGTTTTAACTACTAACCGATAGCATTAATGATGAGCCTAAGTATATATATTGATGTTCAAAGAAATATAGCTCATCGAGCATAAGCGCAAGTGTATATTGATCATATGGAACAAAACAGCACTCCTAAAGAAGAACTACCTTGCCAATATCCCCAGATAAAGCTCTATACCCTAGATGAGAAACAGGCTAAATTTGTCTATAACTGGCATAAGGATTTAGAGATCATATTCATTGAAGCAGGAAAATTGACCATACAAACAGAAGGTAAGACTTACGATCTAGGGCGTAAGGATTCACTTGTAATCGATATTGGGAGCATCCACACAATTACAAGTCGGCATCCATTTAAAGCCATAATTTTAAAGATACCGCAAGCTCATCTTAAGACAATAATCCCCGAGATTGACAATTTAAGTTTTTCTAAACCTGCTACTGATCAGATAAAAAAACAAATAGCCGACATACTTGAACACCTAGAATACTGCACTGCTCATAATAAAAATGGAAATCAAATCCTTTTCAACATTTACTTATATGAGCTTATATATATATGTTATAAGCAGTGTACGGTCACTCTAAAAAAATCGACTAATAAGCTCAAACTCGCAGGTCGTAGTAAACTCCAAAAGGCAATTGACTACATCAACGCACATTACGTGGAGAAAATTGATCTAAATACATTAGCCTCTATGATTGGAGTACAAACAAATTACTTTTGTCGACTGTTCAAAAAATGCTATGGGATCACACCCCTTGAATATATATATAGCTTACGTTTTAGTAAAATCAGTCAAGAGCTAATTAATACCACTATGCCCATAGGCACAATCATGAAAAATAGTGGATTTTCCAACTGGAAGGTATTTTCTCAGCTGTTTAAACAAAGATTCTCTATAACCGCCAGCACATTTCGAAAAAAATACCAGATACAAACAGACAGGATAGAAGACGAAATGCAAGATAACCAAAACCACTGAACGCTTTTAACACAGCAAAGAGTCCAGCCATAGACGGGAGATTTATGTCGCAAATCAAAAACCACTGCCAGCACACGTTCAGCGGATCCACAGAGAACATCCGACAACTCCCCTACATAATCATGAAAATATGATTAAGACGAGTTCTTTAAATATCCAAAAACGCCTGATAGTGTGTGTGCGCTGTATTGTAATGTATAGGAAAGGATTGACACTATGTTCTGGTGGAGGTGCCGGGACTTGAACCCGGGTCCCAAAAAGTTTCATCTTCAGCACTACATGTTTAGGCAATCTTTAATCTCGACAGGGGCTGCGGACCGCCACGCCACCTTCTGTCCAGTCTGATAATGATTTAATGCTTCCTCCTCAGACGGAGATTCCACACGATCTAGTGAAGAACCGACCCCGATACGACCAAGTGTCACTAGAAAGACTTGGAATCGAGGGCATTCAGCAGGTTATTAAGCTGCGATTGCGAAGGTTTCGTCGTTTGCGACTATTTTTTTACAGCTGTTTTACGAGGCACTGTACCTCGACATGCGCCTTGGAATCCGCGTTTCCGGTCGAAGCCAAAAATCACCCCCAAGGTAGGATTGGATTATAGCAAGAAAAAATATTCTCGCAACAATCACTTGAAAGACTTTTTCATGACACGTGCCTTATCACGCTGCCATTCACGATCCTTTATTGAATCACGTTTGTCATGATCCTGCTTACCTTTGGCAATACCGATCTCAAGCTTAGCCCAAGATCCCTTCCAATACATCTTCAATGGAATAATGGTATAGCCGGCATTCTTACTCTTGCCCATAAGCTTACCAATCTCGCGCTTGTTTAAAAGTAGCGTACGAGTTCTGGTAGGATCGCTTACAACAAAAGCACATGATGTTTTCAAAGGAGTTATCTGAGAGCCTAGCAGGATAACCTCACCGTCTTTTACAGTGACATAGGCATCGGAGATATTAGCCTTACATGCCCGTAGAGATTTAACCTCCCAGCCCTGTAGCGAAAGGCCTGCCTCAAAACGATCTTCAATAAAATATTCAAAGCTGGCGCGACGGTTTACTGCAATCACATTCGCGCCCTGTTTTTTCTTGACTGCCATTTATATTCCCAAGCTATGATATTCCACAGGCTATTTACTTTTTAATTGCGTAAAGTGCATTGTATCCGTTATGCGTTGCTTTTTGAACACTCTCTAGTCACCTAATTGCCACAAAACAGCAAAATAAGTCTCCAAATATCTTTGAAAAACTAAACACTACCGTTTAAAAAGGAGAGTTCTGTATATTGGCATATTTTTTTCATTAAGCTTCAAAAAACTTTACACGGCAAAAAGTTGCCGTGAACGGAGAGAGAAATGTCCCTTTATCTGCATACCAACATCACGGCGCTGAAGTCTCAGTACGCATTGTCAAAAAGTACCACCAAGCTTGATACTACATATGAACGTCTATCAACAGGCTTGCGTATTAATTCAGCCAAAGACGATCCTGCAGGTATGCAAACTGCCGATCGCTTTACCCGTGAGATAAATTCCCTAAGTGAAACCAATCGCATTGCCCAAAATGGCATCTCCTATGCCCAGACTGCAGAAGGTGCAATGGATGAAATCACCAGCATGTTGCAGACCATCAGAACTCTGGCTTTGCAATCTGCCAACGGTACCTATACCTCAGATGATCGCCAGTCCCTACAGCAACAGGTTGACCAGTTAAACGAGGAAATCTGCCGTATTGCCAATCGCACAACCTTTGCAGGAGAGGAAATTCTCTCAGGTAATGCCTCGATCGCACGCTTCCAGATTTCACCTGATGCCAACTCTGTTATAAAAATTGATCTGCGTTGTGGCTTTCAGACTGGAAATATCGCCAAGCTTGCAGCACAAAACAGTGGCCAACAGGCAAGTACTGCCACCTATACCGTAACAGATGATAACGGTAATACTCTCACCTATAAATATACCGATGTCTTTAGCTACAAATTAAATGGCGGTGGAATTGACATCAGCACCTATTCAGGTGCTCAGGCTGTGCTAGGTGGTATTGACTATATGATCAATGCCGTCGACTCCAAGCGAGCAGAGCTTGGTGCTATTGAAAATCGCCTTGAATCTACAATCCGCAACCAGAGTAATATTTCAAACAATGTCTCAGATGCCCGCTCCCGTATTCAGGATACAGACTATGCTGAGGAGGCCACCAATCTTACTACTCAGCAGATCCTGCAACAAGGAGCAACAGCCATCCTTACACAGGCAAATTCACGCCCTGAGATCGCATTGCAGATTTTAAATAATGGCTAATGTGACTTATAGATTGGCTTTAATTCTCTCTCACTGATACAATCCCTTACTGTTCAACCACTAAACAGTGAGGGATTTCTTTTTTAACATGGCTCAGTTTATTTACACCATGAACCGGGTTGGAAAGATTGTTCCACCCAAAAGACAGATCCTCAAGGATATTTCCCTGTCATTCTTCCCAGGCGCCAAGATCGGTGTCCTAGGCCTAAACGGTGCTGGTAAATCCACACTTATCAAGATCATGGCCGGTGTCGACAAGGATTATGAGGGTGAGGCTCGTCCACAACCAGGCATTCGTATCGGTTACCTACCTCAGGAGCCTGTACTTGATCCTGAAAAAACCGTACGTGAAGTCGTAGAGGAAGCTTTTGAGGATGTCATCAAGGCTATGAAACGCCTTGATGAGGTCTACAACGAATATGCCGAAGAAAATGCCGACTTTGATGCATTAGCCAAAGAACAGGCACAGCTTGAGGCTATTATTCAGGCCAAAGATGGTCACAATATTGAAATGCAGCTTGATAAGGCCGCCGATGCTTTGCGTCTGCCTCCTTATGAGCGTCAAATCAAGGTATTGTCAGGTGGCGAGAGACGCCGTGTAGCCTTGTGCCGTCTGCTACTTGAAAACCCAGATATGTTGCTACTTGATGAGCCTACCAACCACTTAGATGCAGAATCTATCGATTGGCTTGAGCAGTTCCTGCATCAGTATCCTGGTACCGTAGTAGCAGTTACCCACGATCGTTACTTCCTTGATAATGTTGCAGGCTGGATCCTTGAGCTTGATCGTGGTGAGGGTATTCCCTGGCAGGGCAACTACTCAAGCTGGCTTGATCAAAAGGATCAGCGCTTAAAGATTGAAGAATCCACAGAATCAGCCCGTCGTAAGTCCATCGAACGCGAACTTGAATGGGTTCATCAGGGTGCTAAGGGGCGTCACGCTAAGTCCAAGGCGCGTATGCAACGCTTTGAGGAGCTGTCCTCTGTTGATTATCAGCGCCGTAATGAAACTAATGAGCTATACATTCCACCCGGGCCTCGTCTTGGTGAAAAGGTTGTTGAGGTCAAGGGATTATCTAAGGCTTATGACGGTCAGGTACTTATCGATGATCTAAGCTTTAGCGTACCCCAAGGTGCCATTGTCGGTATTATCGGACCTAACGGTGCCGGTAAGTCCACCCTCTTCCGCATGATAACAGGCATGGAACAGCCAGATGCAGGTAGTGTAACCTTAGGTGATACTGTCATTACCGCCTATGTAGAGCAGTTCCGTGACAAGATGAAGCCTGAGAATACCGTCTATGATGAGATCTCTGAAGGCCGTGACATCTTAAAGATCGGTCAGTATGAGATCCCTGCCCGCTCCTATATCGGACGCTTTAACTTCAAAGGCTCTGATCAGCAAAAGCGTGTAGGCGATCTTTCAGGTGGTGAGCGTGGCCGTCTGCAGCTTGCCAAGTTGCTTCAGGTTGGCGGAAACCTCCTGCTATTAGACGAACCTACTAACGATCTTGACGTTGAAACCCTGCGTGCACTTGAAAATGCATTATTAGAGTTCCCAGGATCAGCCATGGTTATTTCCCATGATCGCTGGTTCTTAGATCGTATCGCCACTCATATTCTTGACTACGGTGACGAAGGCAAGGTTACCTTCTTTGAAGGCAACTACACCGAGTATGAGAAGTGGAAGAAAGAAAACTTAGGTGAAGAGGCTCAGCCCCATCGCTTAAAGTTTAAGAAGGTTACCAAGTAAACCTCAATATATATATTGCATAAAGGTCGTCATCTGGCGACCTTTATTTTTTCAACTTTAAAGTCTTACTTAACCTGACAGTTAATTGATGTTGCAGATAGAGGTGTTAGCTCTTTGAAAAGATAATAGGCAGGAGGCTTAGCTGAGCTTTTTAAAATGGCAAAGCCACAGTGCTGAGCCGAGCGTAATACCTTGATATCGTTAAAAGGTGCTAAGGTAGAAATTCCATTTAATACATGATTGTCATAGCATTTAGCAGAAAAGCGTCTTAATTTGGTGGATATTCCCTGCCCTCTGTATTTAGGATCGACTGCAATATATATTTCGTGGATGAGCCCCTGTCCATATTCTGCCTCTTGGAACATAAAAAAATCGCAGGCAATTATCTTGCCCTGCTCATTGCGAACCACTCCGCAAAGCTCACTCATTCTTTTTTTAAATACTTTGGCAAGCCAAGGAACAATATTTACATTACACCTATTAAAAAGCTCCACGCATTCATCAAAATCTCCTTTTTGCGCACACTCAAAGCTAAAAGCCCCATCTTTTAAAAATAACTTCTTGCGGACATTTTGGGACATTAGCAGATTTGCTTTGATAAGTTGGCGATCGCGGATTAAGTGATATAGAAAATGAGGGATCATAATTGTGCACCATGTATTAGTTTTGCTAATCATACGCTAGAAAATATAACAGGCATATAATTAAGCCATACTTAATAATAATTTTTGGGCTAGAGATATGCATCTGACAACTGTTAAATCTGCATTACTTGCCACTGCACTATTTGCATCTGGCATTTTTTCTTCATCTATTGCTACTGCTGACGAATTAGTAGTACGCGTAGGTACTGAACCATCATTTGCTCCATTTGAATTCATGGATGAGAAAACCAAGCATTTAACTGGATTTGATATTGACCTTATCAATGCGGTTGCCACTGCCGCAGGATTTAGTGTTGAAATTTCAACTATGCCTTTTGATGGTCTGATCCCTGCTATCTTAACTGGGTCATTAGATGTTGGCATCAGTGCTTTCACCATTACCGATGAGCGTAAAAAGAGAGTTGCCTTCTCCGAGCCTTACATTGATGCCGGTTTAGGAATTGTCATAAGAGCTGATAAAAAAGATGAAATCCATGGACCAGAGGATTTAGAAGGCCATAAGCTTTGCGGACAAATTGGTACCTCTGGCGCTATGTATTCAGAAAAGATCAAGGGGGCTACCGTAACCCAGTTCAACTCACCAACCGAAACCTATCTTGAACTACGTAAGGGTGGTTGCGATGCGATCGTCAACGATCGTCCGGTTCATGCCTTCTATATGGCAACCTCCACACCTGATGACGTGATCCTGCTTGATGGCTATATAACCGCAGAATCTTACGGCATTGTTATGAATAAGAACAATAAACAGCTACAAGAATTGGTTGCCAACGGTATGAAAAAAATCAAAGCCGACGGCACCTACAAGCAGATTTATGACAGATGGTTTGGTGATTCTTTTAACCAGAAATAGTGCATAAAACAAAACTCTATGCCGCCAAATAATAGGCGGCATTTTTAATCACTAAAACATCCTAGAGGAACGACTAAATCTCCATCCTGTCGTCTGTATGCAAATGATCAGGTAACAGTCAGCGCCATGAGCTCGGCAGGTTCAGGCACTCTCTTCTACCAACTTTTCTCCGCCAAGCTTCACCACATACAAATCAAAGATTAAGCAGAACATCTACTCATCCACAACCTTCAAAAATGAAATAACCTTAAGACTCAATAATTTTTGAAAAATTCCCTCATCTCAGGTATTGGCTTATGTCCTCTGCTCTCAAGAAAATCCAAAACCTTATTAGGAGAGGTATTAATGACATGCGAATCATCAAGTCCGGCCTCCCGCATAACATTTTCTGATTCTTCAAAATTACCCAGAAAATAAGAGATATGAGCATCGGTACCTAAAGAAATGGTATTACCAATTTTTTTGGCAAGCCTTGCTACAGTTACACAGTTCTCATGACTCCCATAGCGGGTATTAATTGAAGATGAGGCATTGATTTCAACTGCGACATTGCACTGCTTTGCGCATTCTAGTACCGCTTCATAGTCAACAGGATATTTGCTGTTCCCTAGATGGGATACTATATCCATGCGTCCAGATTGCATGGCCTTCATGAGGATCTTTGTATGGGCATCGCAATTAGATGGCTCAAGATTTGGATGAAAGCCTGCAAGCACAATATCAAGCTTATCTAAATAATAGCTATCTATTCCTAAAGAGCCATCCTCACAAAGATTAGCCTCTATTCCTCTTAGCACCGCTACCCCTTCAGGAACTCTTGGTAACACCTTAAGGTTATTAAAATGCCAAGGATGAGTTGCATCTGATACCCCAGGACCATGATCGGTATTGGCAAACATTACAATGCCATTTTCTTTTGCATAGCGAATATAATCATGAATAGTGCTGTAAGCATGATGACTTACCAAGGTATGCGTGTGCAGATCAATATGATATGTCATATCTAAAGTCCTTTTTACTCAATTACCGGAGTCCAATGCTCATCTTTGTGGGCGGCAAAGCACAGCTCAAGCTGAGTCTTAGTATTAGTACTAACACGTAATTCATCAAATGGGATCTCATCAAAGGCAAAATATCTGCAATCAAGAGTCTCGTCAGTAATTTTAAAATTATGCTCCCCAGGCAGACATTCGATAAAAACCTTAAGCACACCATAGGTAAATTTAGGAGTGTTGTGGCGATTTCTATCTAATACCGCAATAAGCTTTTTAGGAAGACCTATCATACAGGCCTCCTCACGTAGCTCCTTTAGAGTGTTAGAAACAATAGTTTCATTCTCATCGCACCAGCCACCAGGCAGATCCCATTTTCCTGACATGGCCTCGCGCACCATAAGAATTTTGCCCTCAGCATTGAATACTGCAGCACGGGTATCAACTTTAGGGCAGGCATATCCCTTATCAAAAGCAAAGCTGTCCTTCACCACCTCAAAAGACTGACCACTTTTTAACGCCATCATCTCACAGGCAATTTCACGTAATCTCTCAAAACGCTCAATATCAAAAATGTTCTTGGTATAAGCAAGCCCTATCTGACCTATAGCCTGAATTTCACGAGCCCATTTAAACCAGATCTCATCTTGAGAGTTAGCACTTAGAACAACTGTCGCAATGTCATAAGGAGTAATCAAAAAGTGCTGTGCATTAAGACTCCTGCATCCGGCATACCCCCACATAGCAAGACCAAAATCGATGCCAGCAGAGCGTGCACAGGAGAGATCATCTACAGTATCACCAACAAATAAAACCTGCTCTTTAGACGCTCCACTTAACTCTAAAAACTTAAGCAGCATATCAGGTGCAGGCTTGCCATTTGCAACATCATCTACACAGACTGCGATGTCTACGAACTCACGAAGCTCTGATGGAAAGGGTGATAATCTGTCGCCTAACAGCTTTTCACCTAAGCGATCTCTTGAGGTAGCAATACCAATTTTGATGCCATTCTTTTTTAAAAGACGCATGATCGTAAAGACATCTTTAAAAGGCACAATCTCATCGGCATACTTTGCTGTCGCCATAAACCATTCATGATGTAGAGTCTTACGTACTTTATCATCGGTAATTCCAAGAGCAGCAAAGGTATCTTGGGCACTTACACCGTTATAATCATGTAAGGATTCTGCGGTATAGACTTTTTCACTTTGAATAGCATTTAAGGCATCAGCAAGGGCTGCCATATTGGCATGATTACTGTCATAAACAGTACCATCTAAATCAAAGATCACATGTGAATAGTTAGCAGGCATCTTAGTATCCTTGTTTATTTTACAAAGATCTTGGCATCGGTTACCAAGATCCCGTCAACAGTTGCTACAAAATGTACGTCATAGCCATAAAGCACCGCGCCATACACGCGCCTCTCAACATCATCTTTGTACGCAGGACGCGGATCTTGAGCTAAGGTCTCAGCTATGGCTAATAACTCATCATCACTAAGCGATGCTAAGTCATTCTTTGCCTGATCACTAAAGGAAACCTTATGCAATACTGGAGGCTCTGGCGCAAATCCTCCCCTAGCATCAGAAACTGCATCGACAAAAGGGATATAGGGCTTTATATCAATAATTGGGGTACCATCTACTAGATCCGCACCTGATACCTCAAGCACCGCCTTACCATGCTCATTTAAGACACGCTCAAGCTTTAATACCGACAATCCCAAGCGGGACGGACGAAAAGGAGAACGAGTTGCAAATACACCCACACGCTTATTTCCACCCAATCGTGGAGGTCTTACCGTTGCCTTAAAGGATGAATATTCCACTTTGTCAAATAAAAAGATCACGATGACATGGCTAAATCCATCTAGCCCATCAAAGGCCTTAGGATCTGAATATGGGGAATAAAAGCGTAAAAAGGATCTGGCATGAGGCGCCAGTCCAGGCTGTCTGGGAACGGCAAATTTCTCCCCATAAGGGCTTTCAACAAAGCCAATTGGGGAGATTTCTATTTGAGATCCTTCCAATCTAAAATCTCACGGAGTATTACTCTTCAACTATCAGAGCATCAGCATAGCAAGACCATGAGACTAGGCATGCAGGAGTGTTCTCAAGGCGGACACATTTTTTAAAACGAATAGCATTAGCATTCAGATCCACAGCCTTCAAACGTGCATCGGTACGTGCGTCAGCTGCTGTTGCAACACTATCACCTTCTTTAACCTGACAGGAGAGTCCTGTTACCATCCCCTTGCTCTTATAAGGCTTGCCCTCTAAATCCTCATCGGTCACGACATCAACACCTGAAGGCTTGTAGTATTCCTTAAAGTTATTGGGATTCAAATTTGACTGGAATGAATAACCAGTACAGCCTGCCAAAATGCAAGATGCAATAGCTACTAATAAAATGTTTTTCATGGAAAAAAACAGGCAGGTGATCCTGCCTGTCCTCAATGTATATATATTAAGCACTAAAGTGATCAGCGGCCTTTTTAATGCGCTCTAGCGAACGCTCACGGCCACACAATACCAAGGTGTCGCCAATACCAGGTGACATGGCAGTACCGGTAATAGCAATACGCAGAGGCTGACCTACCTTGCCCATTCCGATCTCACGGCGCTTGGCAAGTTCAGCTAAAGCCTCATCAATAGTCTTAGCATCCCAGGAAGTCAAAGCACTCAGGGTATCGTAGGAATCACGTAAAACCTCAACGGAGCCTTCCTTGATCCACTTCTTTACACCTGCAGGATCGTAATCTTCAAAATCACGATAGTAGATTGCAGCCTTGTCTGCCATCTCCTTTAGGGTATGAGTACGCTCAGCATAAGCCTTAACTACATCAGCACTCTTTGGACCATTGGATAAATCATCAATACCAAGACGGGAGAGATGCCACTCAAGCTCCTTGCCTACTTCCTCTGCAGGAAGAGTCTTCATATAGTGAGCATTAAGCCACTCTAATTTCTTGGTATTAAAGCCTGATGCGCTCTTGGTAATAGCCTCAAGGGTAAAGAGATTAATCATCTCCTCACGAGAGAAAATCTCCTGATCGCCATGACTCCAGCCAAGGCGCACTAGATAGTTGATCAAAGCCTCAGGCAGATAACCATCCTCACGATACTGCATGACAGACACAGCACCATGACGCTTAGAGAGCTTGGTACCATCATCACCTAAGATCATAGCCAGATGACAGAAAACAGGAACCGGAGCACCTAATGCCTTATAGAGGTTAATCTGACGGGGGGTGTTGTTAACATGATCATCACCACGGATAACATGGGTAATACCCATATCCCAGTCATCAACAACCACACAGAAATTATAGGTAGGAGTACCATCTGAGCGCTGAATAATGAAGTCATCAAGCTCTGAGTTCTTAAACTCCACATGGCCCTTAACCACATCATCAAAAGCGACAACACCGTCATCAGGATTTCTAAAACGGATCACATAGGGCTCATCTGCACCATGCTCGCAGTGGTCCTCACGGCAATGACCGTCATAGCGAGGCTTTAAGCCTGCAGCCATCTGATCGGCACGCATCTTCTCTAGACGCTCTTTTGAGCAGTAGCACTTATAGGCCTTGCCTTCCTTTAACAGCTGATCGATAACTTCCTTGTAGCGATCAAAACGCTTGGTCTGATAGAACGGACCTTCTTCCCAATTGAGGTTCAACCACTTCATTGATTCGATGATGGCATCGATTGCAGGCTGAGTTGAACGTTCGCGATCGGTATCCTCAATACGAAGTACAAAACGACCACCACAATGACGGGCATACAGCCATGAGAATAAAGCGGTTCTGGCTCCGCCTACGTGTAAAAAGCCGGTAGGTGACGGAGCAAATCTGGTTTTAACTTGCATAAACAAACCAATATTGATTGAAGAAAAATTTAGTTAACTTGCTATTTTACCACTGATCTTAGTTTTTTCTTTTACTTGTCAATGCATCAGGGCTGTAAAAAATCTGCTTTGTTGCACTCTCAGTAACAAAATTAATTTTAGTGCTCTAACTGTGACCAATAGTCTCTGCAAAAACATCATCGCGTGCTAATATCTGACTGATCCTAAACGAGAAAAGGACAAAGAACGTTTTTGCGAGAATATCATCGTGATCAAGCCTAACACTGTTTTACGAGGCACTGCCGCAAGCCGTGGCATAGCCTTTGGTCGAATTAGCTTTCTAAAACGTAATCCTTCAAATCCGGTCAAACGTCTCATCAATGATCCGGTAGCAGAAGTTGAACGTTTTGAAAAAGCACGAGTTCATGCCATCTCTCAATTAGCCACCCTATATGAGGTATCACTTGAGAAGCTAGGTGAACAAAATGCAGTTGTCTTCCAGATCCATCAAATGATGCTTGAGGATCCTGATTACGTATCATCTATTCGGGATCTCATAACAAAAGAAAAGGTCAATGCTGAATATGCTGTCGATGCCGTAGGCCACAGATTTGAAGAGCAGTTTAAATCCATGGTGGGTAACGACTATATGCAGGGCCGTGCCGCCGATGTTGTGGATATCTCCCGTCGCATCATAGAAATTCTCATGATGCACTCAGGACAGATAAAATCAAAAACTGTGCAGCTAGATTACGATCATGGTCCTATTATCGTAGCAACTGATGACTTAGCCCCATCAGAGACTGTACAGCTAGATCCTAATAAGGTTGCAGGTATTTTAACCTCAGGCGGATCTGCACGCTCTCACACCGTGATCTTTGCCAAAACTCTTGCTATGCCTGCGGTGATCTGCTTGGGTGAAAATAAGCTGCATCCTGAGCTTGAGGGACATCAGGCTATCATCGATGGCAGAACCGGCTTTGTCTATATTGATCCAGATCCTGCAACCATTCACGAATATTCTGAGCGCAAAAGAACCGACGATGCGCAGCGAGCACACCTTGAATTATTCCGTGGCAAAGAAACCAAGACCTTATCTGGAAAAAGTATCAAGCTCTACGCCAACGCCGGATCTGTTGCTGATATAGAGCTTGTAAAAGCCTCTGATGCAGAGGGAATTGGGTTATTCCGCTCTGAATATATCTTCCTGCAAAGTCAGGATTTCCCAACTGAGGATGAGCAGTTTGAAATTTATAAAAAAGTACTCTCTGACATGGGACAAAAGCGAGTCATCATCAGAACCTTGGATATAGGCGCGGATAAAACAGCAGATTACTTCATGTTAAAGCCTGAAAATAATCCGGCCATGGGCATGAGAGCCATCAGATTATGCTTAAGTAATACCGAACTTTTTAAGGTACAGCTGCGTGCCCTACTCCGTGCCTCCATGTATGGATCACTTGGGATCATGTTACCTATGATCACCTCGGTTGAGGAAATCAAAAAGTCAAAGCAACTTATCGATGAGGTAAAGCAGGAGCTTAGTGTCAGAGGAGAACACTTCTGTGATAATGTTGAGCTTGGGATCATGATAGAAACCCCCGCTGCTGCCTTAATTTCAGATGAGCTTGCCCCGTTGGTGGATTTCTTCTCTATCGGTACTAATGATTTAACTCAATTTACCCTAGCCTGCGATCGCCAAAACGGAGATCTCACCCCTTATATCAATCCTCAGCATCATGCCGTAGTACGACTAATAGAGATGACCATTGCCAACGCTCATGCAGCAGGCATATGGGTCGGCGTATGCGGTGAAATTGCCTCAGAGGAAAACTTTGTTGCAAAGCTCATTCAGCTTGGAATCGATGAGCTTTCAGTTGTACCTTCTGCAGTATTGAGATTAAGAGCTAGGATCTCAACTCTTGGCTAAATTAAAAGGAAAGAATTCATGTCACAGTGTGTCGTAATATCAGATGAGATCACAGGCGGTGCCAGCGTTGGTGCCCTGCTTCAGAAAAATGGCTGTACGGTATGCTCACTAATGAGCACCCAAGGCTTAAAGGATGAGAGTTGCCGTGATTTTGACTGTCTTGTATATTCAACCAATTCCCGTCGCCTAACTCCAGATCAAAGCTATCAGATGGTGTTTTATGCAGCCCGTCTCCTAAAATCACCTGATGTTAAAATTTATGCCAAGCGTATTGATCCTGCAATGCGCGGTAACACCTGTGCCGAAACCCAGGCTTTATTAGATGCGCTAGGTGACAGCGACAGAGTTGCTATTGTGGTACCGGCCTTCCCAGCACTTAAGCGTACTAATGTCGGTGGCTATATGATGATTGATGGCAAGCCACTACAAAAATCATTAGCAAGCCTTGATGACTTAGAGCCTGCCCAATCCGGACGGGTTGCAGATCTTTTTTCGGAAAAATTCACCTACAAAACAGAAGCACTGCATCTTAAGGAGTACATCAAGGGTACTGCATATCTGGCATCCATAATTGCCAAGCTTGCACAAGATGGAGTACGCGCAATCGTTATGGATTGTACCTCGCAGGAGGACATCAATATGATTGCCGATGCAGTTATCGCCTCAGGAATTAAGTTCTTGGCAGTCGATCCTGGCGCTTTTACTGCCACCCTTGCCCGTAAGGTCATGCGTGATAACAACAAAGATGCCGTCAGAGCCTCAAAAATTTTTGGTATTCTGGGACTTTCAAATCCCATGGCTTCAGCTCAAATTGAAATGGTACGTCTTGAGGAGCATGCACTCATTATTAATGTATCACGCGAGGAATTACTCGCAGACGAGCAACGCCGGGTTGCAGAAATCAACCGCGTGGTAGATGAGATCGCAACCAAGTTTGATGATTATCCTATTGCCTTTGCCGTATCTGAGCAGATGAGCATGCAAAAGACCGAAAGAGCTGATTTTGATGATCCAAATCCTGCAGGATCCCCCTCAGAGTCAGAAATCCTTGAGAGCATCTCTGGAGCTTACGGACAGATAGTAGCGCACGTACTAGACAAACGCCCCGAAATTGGCGCCCTATATTCAGCAGGAGCCGAGTTTACGGTAGCAGTATGCCGCGAGCTAAAATCCGAGGGATTAAAAATTCTAGGTCAGGTGCTACCGCTTACGGCATATGGTGAAATGCTCTCAGGCAATCACAAAGGGCTTAAATTTGTCACCTCGGCATCATCTGCAACCGATTCATCAACGGTTACCGATTCTATTCAGTACCTAAAGCGCAAGCTTGAGGTATGATAAGAAAATTGTATTTTATTTGTTAGCGTCTGTTTTCTCATGTATAATTGCAGACGCTTTCAAAGAAAGCCTCCTTCTTGCGGGTGTAGTTCAATGGTAGAACTGTAGCTTCCCAAGCTACTAACGCGGGTCCGATTCCCGTCATCCGCTCCAATACCTATTAATGTGGGGATGTAGCTCAGCTGGTAGAGCGATTGCTTCGCATGCAATAGGTGGCCGGTTCGACCCCGGTCATCTCCACCATACAATTTTCTCCCCCCAAAAACTTATGCATTTTGGCAATTATGTTAAAAAAAATTATTTGCCTTAATTTCCGATTTATAAGCCATTTTCAGCACACTCATACCCTCACCTATGCAAAATATCTTAAATTTTTTTTAAATTTTTGTTGACACTAAAAAAAGGATCTATATAATGAGCAACGTTTTCACGACACAACAGTGAATTCACAAAGATTGGGGCCATAGCTCAGTTGGCAGAGCGCTTGCATGGCATGCAAGAGGTCGACGGTTCGATCCCGTTTGGCTCCACCAATCTCTTGGGGGATTAGCTCAGTTGGTAGAGCATCTGCTTTGCAAGCAGAGGGTCATCGGTTCGATTCCGTTATCCTCCACCATCAAGTTTCCTAATTAAATTCAAATATTTTAACTTACAATCTAACTGTATGTATAATTTGACTTATGATTTTACATACAGATCTGTATTTTTAGTATTTACAGTGCCATGGGTGCTTTTGTTATACTCTTACAACTAAAAGATTTTTTTCGCTTGAGACAAAGTCTGGGTTCAAAAATGCGTACAAAACTCACAATGATCTCCGCTGCGTTTGCAGCTCTTCTGTGCAATTGTGCACAAGCCACCGATCTCATGGATATCTACAAAGAAGCATATGTTCGTGATCCGGTAGTACAGCAATTAAAAGCAGCTCGTGACGGAGCCTTTGCCCAAGTTGATGAAGCCACAGCAGCCTTATTACCTCAGGTTGATGTAACCGGATCCTTTACCGGTACTAGAACCAGCTCTAATAACGGCATAAATGCAAACAACCGTAAATCTCAGGCAGGTATCAGCTTATCTCAGCTTATCTGGTCACATGGCACCTGGTTACAGCGTTCAATTGCAGAAAAGAGCGCCGAAAAGGCAGAGCTTGCTTACAAGGATGCATTACAGAAATTAATTGTACGAGTATCCACTGCATATTTTGATGTCTTAAATGCCTACGATACTCTTACCTACTGCAAGGCTAACAACAAGGCTTTAAAGAACCAGCTTAATGAAGCTGAAAAGCGTCTGCAGGTGGGCTTGATTGCAGAAACGGATAAACTTGAGGCACAGGCTGCCTACGATCTCTCCAATGCAACCGTGATCAGCGCAGAAAACAATCTCATCAACTCATATGAGGGGATCCGCGCTTTAACAGGTCGTGCCGTAACAGTTGAAGAGCTCTCAGAGCTTAATACTTCAATCTTCTCAACTCCTACCGTTGGTAAAAGCCTAAAGCAGCTATTAAAGGAGGCTGAGGGAAATAATCTGGTACTACAGCAGGCGGTAATCGAGCGCGATATTGCAAGAGATAACATCACCAAAGCCAAGAGCGGTCACGAGCCTACTGTTTCATTAAATGCAAATGCCCAGACAGGCTACACCAGATATGATCATCAGATCCCCAACTCTACTCAGGTAAGCGGTAACGCCTGGTCTGAGTCATTAGGTATTGGCGTAAATATTCCTATCTATCACGGTGGTGCAACCTCTGCTCAGGTTGAAAAGGCTGAGGCAGATTATGTAGCAGCCTCCCAGGCACTTGAGCAGACTCATCGCACCCTGATAACTGATGTCAATAACGGCTATAACAACGTTGCAGCCGCAATTTCTTCAGTAAAGGCCTATGATCTCTCGGTAAAATCAGCTGCCTCTGCATTAGATGCAACCGCTGCAGGCTATGATGTTGGCACCAGAACCATGACCGATGTTCTCGATGCCACCCAGAAACTTTATAACGCTATGCAAAATGCAGCCTCTGCACGTTACCAATATATCAATTCACGTCTTGCACTTAACTATACCAAGGGTGATCTGAAGGTAGATCATCTTGAGCAGGTTAATTCTGGACTTAAAAAGAATTAGCAAAAACTGCGTTTGATCTCAATTTAAACAACGCGACCTAGTTTTATCTTTCTAGGTCGCGTTTTTGCTATTAAAATGGATAAAATTTATTAAAAGGAGCAAACGTTTACTATGGATATCAGATATTCCTGCAACCCCGAGGACTTTAAGCGCTACACCACCGAGGAAACCCGCAAGGAGTTTTTAATTCCCACATTGTTTGAGGCTGATAAGGTTCACTGCACCTACTCTCATATCGATCGCATGGTATGCTTTGGTTGCATGCCTGTAACCCGTCCAGTATCCCTAGATGATGGCATCGATGTCTGGCACAATTTCGGCACTGACTATATTCTTGAGCGTCGTGAGATCGGCATCTTCAACGTTGGTGGTGCAGGTAGAATCACCGCTGACGGTACTGTTTATGAAATGGGTTATCAGGACTGCCTGTATATCACCATGGGCACTAAGGAAGTTTTGTTTGAAAGCGTAGATGGTAAGAAGCCTGCCAAGTTCTACATGGCATCAGCTCCTGCACATCGTGCCTACAAGACCACCTTCATCTCCATGAAGGATGCAAATCATCGTCCTTGTGGTGATGCCAAGAATGCTAATGCCCGTACCATCAATCAGTTCATTCATCCTGATGTACTGGAAACTGCTCAATTGTCTATGGGTATGACTCAGCTACATGAAGGCTCTGTCTGGAATACCATGCCCTGCCACACTCACGAGCGTCGCATGGAGCTCTACTTCTACTTTGAGATCCCTGAGGATCAGGCTGTCTTCCACATGATGGGTACTCCTCAGGAAACCCGTCACATCATTATGCATAATGAGCAGGCTGTCTTAGGTCCTTCATGGTCTATCCACAGTGGTTGCGGTACCTCAAACTATACCTTCATCTGGGCAATGGTCGGTGAAAACAAGGCCTTTGATGACATGGATGAAATCGCTATTAAAGATCTAAAGTAATTTCTGACTTCACATCTGATATATTCAGGGGACGCATAGCGTCCCCTTGTCATAAGACTGTACTGCCATTACACATGCTTATTCACCTGATTGCGCAGTAGCTTGTCCTCAAACAATCGTGTCTCAATAGTCTCAAGTGACATCGCCGCAGTCTCAGGCATTTTGCGTGAGACCACAACCAGCAACACAGCCACCACAAAAGCACAGGCTGCAAAAAGAATGCTTACCGGATAATCTGCTATCCAAGGACCGATTTCCTTCACTCCTGCAAGCAAAGCGGTGCAGTTTACAAGAAGCACCAATCCTACTCCAAACTCCCGCCCTGAGGTGGGCAGAATCTCGGGCACAAACACTGTAAGAAAAACGGTTAGCGTAAGAGATGAGGTATATATAAACAGCAAAATAAGTATGGATAGCAACATGGTGCTTGCAGATCCAAAATCCAGCATAGACGCTCCTGACAAAAGCATAAGCACGCCCATGGTGGTAGCAATTCCACAGAGCATTACTCCAAGCCTCGTCATACGCAATGACAAAATGGCAGAGGTTAGAATGCCAAAAAAGGCGATAGTAATTGAAGCCTTGATAAAGCCATTACCATAGTCAGTGGTAGCTGTTATTGCAAAAAAGTTACCTAAAAATTCCTGCTGATAATGAAGAATAAGCTCAGATGCGGAATAAGGAATATAGGTCATGCCGCAAACATGCAATAGGCAGGAGAGCACTAAAATCAACCACAGCGCATTGCGGTATATACCAGAGTGTAAAAAAAGGACGAGCCCCCGTTCAGGAATACGATCACGTTCATTGATTAAAGCAAGCTCCCTTGCTGCCATTACCTGTGAGCCACGCAGAACAAAAAGAGCTGATAACGCAGCTTCACTAAACCCCGCTCGTGCAAGCCAGCGAGGAGATTCTGGCATACGCAGAATACCAAATAAAATCAGGACAATGCCTAGACCTGCAATGATGATCACTGCAGTTGAAGAATTGCTTGGGAAAAAATCATGACACATGATCACAAAGTCTAAGCCTGCTATCAAACCTGCAGGAACTAATGCACCACATACTCCACGCGTTGCAGGTGAGGATATTTCCACGGCGTAAATCAACGAGGATACAATAAAAAGGCCACAGGCCACACCTGCGGCAATTTCAGATAACAGTAATGCGCTAAAGGATGGAGCTAACACTCCGGCACAATCTGCAGCCACACCAAAGGCAAATCCCATCAGCAACCCTATCTTGCGGCCTGATCCATATATAACAAAGCAACCTAGGAATACACCTCCTAAAATGCCCAATAGAAACACTCCCAAAATGCTGTTTAAATCATAATTATCAAGCATATAGAGGTACATTAATTGCTCACGATAGGAAAACAGCGAGCCTATATTGATGCCAAAATACACCGCCATCAGTGCAACTATTGCCATCATCGCCACCGGGCGCATGGTTTGATTATTTATAAGATTATTCTTCATAAAGGCTAGCAGACAGCCATATAGCTATAGCGTCACTCACAGTTTTCATTAATTCTAATCAGTTGAGGCTTTCTAAGCTCTTGCCATTTTGACACTTATTTTATGCGTACGCAGAGCGGATATTCAATACATTCTGCAGTATATGGAAAATTTAGAGACAGCCTTACACAATTGCTCTATCACATTACTATCAGTTTTCAAATGCAACTTTTGACATCTTATTCAACAATCTAAATACAGATTAGGTGCTAAAATTAACAGGTTCAATTTTTCCCCACGAGAACTGCTGAGGATCATCCTATGAGTCTTGATAGACTGCCAATATTTAGTTCTAAGGTCACCGTTGTTGGAGACGTAATGCTTGATCGCTATTGGCGAGGAAGTTCTGACAGATTATCTCCTGAGGCTCCCGTTCCGGTAGTTAGAGTAACCGGACGAGAGGATCGTGCCGGAGGGGCTGCTAACGTAGCGCTCAATATTAGAGCCTTAGGTGCCCCCTGCTCCCTTTTAGGTATTGTCGGTGAGGATGAGGCTGGTGCCAAGCTTGAAGGACTGTTGAGAGAAAAAGGGATCATTCCTGACTTTGTCCACACAAGAGAACATCCTACTATCACCAAGCTACGTGTACTAAGTCGCAATCAACAGCTATTGCGTCTGGATTTTGAAGACTCCCTATCAGATCTTAGAGGAGAGCTGTTGCTAGACAGCTATAAAAAAGCTATTGCAGATTCTGATGTCATCATTGCCTCAGATTACGGCAAAGGTACTCTCTCTTATGTTCACGATCTAATCAAAGCTGCTAATGCCTACGGCAAGAAGGTATTAATCGATCCTAAGGGCACGGACTTTGAAAAATATCGTGGAGCCTACATGCTCACTCCCAATATGAAGGAGTTTGAGGCAGTAGCCGGCAAATGTCTTAACGAGGCAGATCTCGAACGTCGTGCCATGTCATTAATAGAGCTTTGTGAATTAGGCAGTCTGCTTGTCACCCGCTCAGAAGATGGTATGTCCTTATTCCGCCCAGGTCATGCCGCAGTTCACCTGCCAACTCAGGCTCGTGAAGTTTATGACGTAACAGGTGCCGGTGATACCGTGATAGGTACTCTGGCAGCCGCCCTTGCCGCAGGCTGTGAGGTAACCGAGGCCTGTGAGCTTGCAAACCGCGCTGCCGGCATTGTCGTTGGTAAGGTCGGCACCTCTACCGTAACTCCAGATGAGTTGCTAGAGGATCTGCGTGGAGCTGATGCCTCCCTAAGTCCTGGTGTAGTATCTGAAGATGAGCTTGCAATCGAGGTCAAAAAATTACAGCAGCGCGGCAAGCGTGTAGTCATGACCAATGGTTGCTTTGATATTCTGCACAAGGGTCACGTAAGCTATCTAAAACGTGCCCGTGCTCTAGGTGATCGCCTGATAGTTGCCGTAAATACCGATCGCTCAGTATCAAAACTCAAGGGACCTACCCGTCCTATAGTCCCGCTTGATGCTCGCATGGAATTACTGGCAGCCTTAGATTGTGTTGATTTTGTGGTGCCTTTTGATGAGGACACTCCACAACGCCTGATTGCAAAGATCCTTCCTGATGTACTAGTTAAGGGAGGAGATTACAAAGTTGAGCAGATTGCAGGTCATGTCGAGGTGCTTGCAAATGGCGGACAAGTATTAGTATTACCCTTTGTTGATGGTTTCTCTACCTCAAATATAGTTAACAAGATTAAAGCAAGTTGTTAGGTTAGGAGGAACGATGTTTCCCTCATTATGGGCAAACGATGCTAAGAAAGCAGCAGAACGTATAGTAATAAGACAGGGGATCAGCTCAATAAGCTGTGCTGATGCTTATGCTCTGATTGAAAGCGGATCCTGTACACTGCTTGATGTACGGGAAAAGGCAGAATATGACGAACGTCATATCCCCGGTGCTATAAACTTTCCGGTAGATTCCATAAATAGTCAAACAGCACCGAAGATGCTTCCTGATAAAAATGCAGTGATCGTAATTTACTGCCTTGCAGGCATGCGCGCAGCATCTGCCTGTATCAAGCTTTCAGATTTAGGCTACCGACGTCTTGTAAATATGGGCGGAATTTCCCACTGGCCCTATTCTACTGAGCAGAGCAAAAATTAAGGCTTGGAAAAAACTTCATAGCAGGATTTGATTGAATTCAAAACACAAATGCCGATCCCAAAGATCGGCATTTTTATCATTTTTTCAAAACTACGGCTTTTACAAGCCGTAGCTGTTATTTTTAGTCACGAGCGATATCAACATCAGAGAGTGACCAGATCTGCTCTGCATAATCATTGATTGAACGATCAGATGAGAACTTACCCATAGTTGCAGAGTTCACAATAGCGGCATGTGCCCAACGACGACGATCAGCGTACATTTCCTCGGCACGATGGTGAGCCTCGGCGTAGGATGCGAAGTCTGCAAGTACTAAGAAAGGATCACCGCCATCAAGCAAGGAGCGCTTGATTGAAGAGAGAGCACCAGGATTACCAGGAGTGAAGTAATCAGTATCAAGCCAATCCAAGACATTACGTAACTCAGTATTGGAGTTGTAGTAATTCCAAGGATTGTAATGACGCTTGAGCTCAACGACCTCATCAACCGACAAACCAAAGATGAAGTTATTATCCTGACCAGCCTCGGCAACGATCTCGATATTAGCACCGTCCATGGTACCAATGGTTAAGGCACCGTTCATGGAGAACTTCATATTAGAAGTACCAGATGCCTCATAACCTGCAGTTGAGATCTGCTCTGACAGATCTGCTGCTGGAATGATCTTCTCAGCAAGAGACACACGATAATTAGGCAGGAATACAACCTTTAACTTACCACCGATACGACGATCATTATTGATACGCTCACCTACTGCATTGATTGCATAGATGATGTCCTTAGCAAGAGTATATGCAGGAGCAGCCTTGGCGCCAAAGATAAAGACCTGAGGAACGATATCAAGGCCAGGATTGTCCAATAGCTTCTTGTACAGGGACATGATGTACAGGAGGTTTAAGTGCTGACGCTTGTACTCATGCAGACGCTTAATCTGAACATCGAAGATAGCTTCAGGAGAAACGGTTACATTGCAAAGTTTCTGAATAACATCGGCAAGTTTGGCCTTGTTATCATACTTAACTTTCATGAAGCGCTCTTGCATTGCCTGATCGTCTGCATATTTTGCAAGTTCACGGCAGCTGTCTAGGTGCAAAGGCCAATCCTTACCAGAAACCTCGTTATAGATCTCAGCAAGACCTGGGTTGCAGGCTAACAGCCAGCGACGTGGAGTTACACCATTAGTTACGTTGCAGAACTTATTAGGCCATAAAGCAGAGTACTCAGGGAAGAGCTGCTCTTTTACAAGCTTGGAGTGAATAGCAGCCACGCCATTTACACGGGCAGAGCCTATCACACACAAATTAGCCATGCGAACCTTACGCTCAGAGCCTTCCTCAATAATAGAGAGACGACGCTTAACGTCATTATCACCAGGCCAGGTCTGCTCAACGATTCCATTTAGGAAGCGATAGTTGATCTCATAGATGATCTCTAAGTGACGAGGCAAGAGTTTTTCAAAGATACGTACCGGCCACTTCTCAAGTGCCTCAGGCAACAGGGTGTGGTTGGTGTAGTTAAAGCTCTTAGAGACGATATCCCATGCATCATCAAAGCTTAAGCCTTCCTCATCTACAAACAGTCTCATGAGCTCGGCAATAGCAATTGCAGGATGAGTATCATTGAGCTGAATGCAGTTCTTAGCGGCAAACTCACTGTAATCATGATGATGTGAACGGTTATAGCGTCTTAAGATATCGCGTAAGGAGCAGGCAGAGAAGAAGTACTGCTGAGTTAGACGCAACTCCTTACCAGCTTCGGTTGAATCATTAGGATATAAGACCTTGGAGATAACCTCAGATGCAGCCTTTTCACCCTGAGCATCAATATAACCACCGGCGTTGAAAACGTCCCAGTTAAAAGCCTCTGTAGCACGAGATTCCCACAGACGCAAAATGGCAACTGAAGAATTACGGAAACCTACAACAGGAATATCCCAAGGCACACCCTTGATGATGTGGGCAGGATGCCATACACGGCGCTGAGAGCCATCGGGACCTACCTGAGTCTCACAGTAACCACCGATAGGAATATTCTGCAGAGATTCAGGACGGCAGACCTCCCAAGGGCAACCATATTCACGCCATGAATCAGGACGCTCGACCTGACGGCCGCCACGGATTTCCTGACGGAACAGACCGTTTTCATAGTGAATACCATAACCTACGCAAGGATAGCTTAAGGTTGCAAGGGATTCTAGGAAGCATGCAGCCAGACGACCTAGACCGCCATTGCCTAATGCCATATCAGGCTCTTCCTCACAGATATCGGAAAGATCCTGCCCTAGGCGCTTGAAAGCCTCCTGAGCGACCTTATACATTTCAAGGTTGCAGAGGTTATTTACAGTAAGACGTCCCATCAAGAACTCTGCTGAAAGATAATTAACAGCGCGAGTATCTTTAGTGGCATGAGTATACTGAGTTTCAGTCAGACGGTTAAAGATATCCTCATTAACAGAGGCTACTAATGCCTGCCACCAGGCAAGCTTTGATGCTTTAAGTTCGGAGGTACCGATGGTGCAGCGAAGGTGATGCACGATCTTTGCCTTTAATGCTTCGACAGCCTGCTCAAAATCAGTAGCTACCAAAGCAGATGCTACAGCCTGAGTTGCTACACTCTTAGCAACATTAGCCTTAGGGGCTGCGGCATTAGTTTTCTTCTTGATATTCTTAGTGTTTTTTGCGACCATTGCTGACATCCTCATGATGTTAGGCATGTAAAAATCTTTAAAGTCGCTGACGTATCATCTTGTTTTGGCTTATAAATCGTCAACGCACAAACTTAGCATTATACTTTATCGCATACCACTTTACGCGCTTAAATTTCCTGTAGCGAGCATTTTTAAATAGATAGTAAGTGCGTACGCTTGCAAAAAGAATCTTTACTTTGGCCTATTGCTGTACTTTTTCGTGACATTTTTACATTATTTGTTCGCCAACTCTTCATATAAACATAGTCAAACCCTTACAATGTTCAAAGCAGTTTGTGGAGGTTTATCTTGAAAATGCTAAAGCGTCTTGCTTGTCTAGTAGCTAGTGTCATCCTCACCGTCAGTATGAGCTTAAGCGCTAATGCAGATACCATGAATAATAAGAAGACAAGTATTGCAGCACTCTGTGCAGCCTCCGCTAGTGGCAACATGAAATCACTGCGCATAAGCTATCGCCACGCTCTTGATAATGGGATTAGCCGTGGAGAGCTTGCCGACATAATGTATGTGATTGGGATCTTTGCAGGTTATCCCCGTGCAGAAGCGGCCTTTGATCTCATAAACACCGTTAACGAGGAGCTACGCGTCAGAGGTATGACTATAACTAATGCCACCGGCGAAATCGCACCAAAAGCCCTAGACGCAAAATGCCAATCAGACTTACTCAGAACCATCCATAGTACTGAGCTCTCAAAGCTTTCCCCATCACTTGGAGTTGAAGCCTTCGGCGCAATCTCTGGTGCTTTATGTGGACGAGGAGAAATGAGCTTTGAATATCGAGCAATAGTCGCTATAGCAACCCTTGCGGTAACGGATCTCAAGGGAAGTTTACTTAAATATCAGATGCAAAGAGAGCTGACCTTTGGAGTTACACACAAAGATCTGCGCGATCTTATCTTGAGCATTAAGGATATCTTGGGATATGAAAGAACCATGTCGGTAAATGCCATTATTGATGAATGCGCGACCAAGCATAAGGAAGAGCAAAAGGAATCAGTCTTTATTGTCGAGATGAATGATGGCAAATAAAGAAGATAGGAGCTTTAGCATCATGGCTACTTTATTTACCAGCACCGCATCAGACAATACCAAAATCTAGAAACGTAACTCCTCGGGAATTGGTAAATCTTTATCAAGATCACGGGGTCTTATCTTTGATTTCCCTTCCTTAAAAGCTTTCATACCCATAACCCAAGCAAGCACCTGCGCTACAGCCTTAAAAAGCCCGCGCGGGATCTCATGGTCAAGATCAGTTGTGTAATATAAGGAGCGGGCAAGCGGAGGGATCGGGATCACAGGAACATTAGTCTCGCGCGCAATATGCTTTATGATCTCTGCAATGTCATCAACGCCCTTGGCAGTAACCTGAGGCGCTAGAGCTCCGTTTGGATCGTATTTTAAGGCCACAGCATAATGGGTAGGATTGGTCACCACCACATCCGCCTTAGGCACATTCTCCATCATGCGGCGGGATGCTAACTGAAACTGCTTTTGGCGGATCTTGTTTTTTATCTGAGGATTACCCTCTGTCTCCTTAAACTCATCCTTCACCTCCTGCTTAGTCATACGTAGCTGTCGCGTGTAATTCCATTTTTGAAAAGGAACATCGATAAGCACAATGGGGATCATCGAGCAGACGATGATCAGCATGTAATGAAAAAGCAGCGTAATAGCCTGATGAATTCCCTCCATAGGATTGATATAAGAGAGCTTCAATATTGTGCCTGCAGCACCTGAGAGCACGAAATAACAAAAAGCACCGATAAAGGCAACCTTAGCAATTCCCTTGATAAGTTCAATTAAGGAATTTAAAGAGACGATGCGTTTGACACCTGAAAGCGGATTGAGCTTGGAAAACTTTGGAGTTGCCGCCTGTCCTGAAAAATTAAATCCTCCTAAGAGGATATTACCTGCTAAGGCGCAGATAAAAACAATTAACGCTAAGGCAATAACAGGTACTGCAATAGCACCTAAATCCTGCCTGAAGATACGTGCCATCTCATCTATGGTAAAGATCTGATCGCGTGTTAGCTGAAAGCTATTTACCATGACATCGCGCATGCCCCTGCCTAGAAGAGATGACACAGCCCACAGCGAGATCACGCCAGAAAGCAGTACAAATAAAGTACCGGCCTCGCGCGATCGTGGTAATTGACCGCGCTTTTTGGCATCCGACAGTTTTTTTCCTGTCGGTTGTTCTGTTTTCTCGCCGTCATCTGCCGCCATCTAAGTACCTCTAGTCTAAATACTCGGCGCGGTTACCATTCTCCTCAAGCCAAGAACGACGATCGGCTGCACGCTTTTTAGATAAAAGCATGTCCATAAGCCCCATGGTCTCATCTGAGGATTCGGTATCTAAGGTCAGCTTTATAAGTTTTCTTGAATCAGGATTTAAGGTGGTTTCACGAAGCTCCTGCCACTTCATCTCACCTAATCCCTTAAAGCGACTCACCTCAAGCTTATCAGGCTTGATCCCCTTTCTAGCATAGAGACGGCGTTTGGCTTCCAAATCATCATCATCCATAGCGTATTCTTTAAGTTTGGTGCCATATTTAATGCGATAAAGTGGTGGGCAGGCTACATATACGTGCCCCTCTCTTACAAGACGAGGGAAATGCTTAACAAAGAGAGCACACAGCAATGTTCCAATGTGCAGACCATCAGAGTCGGCATCTGCAAGAATACAGATCTTGTCATAGCGCAGACCATCTAAAGATCCACTATCAGGCTCAAGTCCCATAGATACGGAAATGGCTCTGATCTCCTCTGAGGTTAATGCGTTTTTACCAGATACCTCCCAGGTATTTAAAATTTTTCCACGCAAAGGCAAAATTGCTTGGAAGGAGGAATCACGCCCTTGACGAGCATTACCACCTGCTGAATTTCCCTCAACAATAAAGAGCTCTCCACGCGAAGGATCAGTTGAGGTGCAATCAACAAGTTTACCAGGAAGCTTAGGACCACGTGTTGCTTTCTTTCTGGTAACCTGAGATGCGCTTTGCTCACGATCACGGGCAGAGTCAATGATAAGGTTGGCAATAGTTTTACCAATCTCTACATTTGATGACAGATAAATAGCAAAGCGATCGCGGATCACTCCTTCAACTAAGGATGCCACATGACGTGAGGACAGCTTTTCTTTGGTCTGTCCTGCAAACTGCGGATCACGCATCATAAGCGACAGTACGAAGGAGCAGTGCTGCCACACATCATCAGGAGTTATTTTTAAATTACGTGGAAGCAGACTGTGTAACTCACAAAACTCACGTACCGCAAGCGTAAGTCCTGATCTAAAGCCATTAACATGAGTACCACCTTCAAAGGTAGGAATGAGGTTTACAAAGGACTCGCCTAGCTTTTGTCCCCCCTCTGTCTCCCAGCATACAGCCCACTCTAAGGACCAATCATCTTCCTCTAAGTGTCCGGCAAATGGATCCTGAGGTGCAGTAATACGCTCGCCTGTCCAGGCAACCAAATAGTCTTTAAGGGATCCTGAATAACTCCATGAGTCTGAGCTTCCATCCTTTTCATTAGTGAAATTAACCGTAAGATTTGGACAGAGCACAGCCTTAGCGCGCATCAAATGCTTAAGAGCTTTGACATCAAATGCAGGAGTATCAAAATATTTTTGCTCAGGCCAAAAACGAACAGACGTTCCAGTCTGAGATTTGGGGCAGGTGCCAGTTTCTAAGAGCTCTCGTGTCTTTACACCATGAGCATACTCAATCTCATAGGTCTTACCGCCACGTTTGACGCAAACTAGCATTTTGTCAGAAAGCGCATTAACAACGCTCACACCTACGCCATGCAAGCCACCTGAGAATTTATAGTTCTTATCATTGAACTTTCCGCCTGCATGTAACTTAGATAGGATAAGCTCAATTGCAGGTACCTTTTCCACAGGGTGCATCTCAATTGGCATGCCGCGACCATTATCGGTGACTTCAAGTGAGCCATCGTCATGTAGGACAACATCAATCTTGTTGGCAAAGCCTGCTACAGCCTCATCAACACTGTTGTCGATTACCTCCATGCCCAAATGGTTGGGATTTTGAGTATCGGTATACATACCAGGGCGTAAACGCACTGGCTCTAGGCCTTTTAAGACCTCAATTGAGGATCCATCGTAATTTGATCCTTCGGTATTATTGTTCTTTTCCATAGAGATATTTTAACAAGAGCAAATGTTCTAATTACTCTGAATTTTTATTTCGTATTCGGTGCATGCATAAGTGCGGACATAATTAAATCTTACTTTCACAATGTCTCCCCGCACTAAGCATCATCAGTCCAAAGGATCTATCGTAATAAGCTTGAAGAACTGAAGTAAAAAGAGTTTTGCCAAAACGATGTGGACGTACAATAAATGGATATAAGGTGCCGCTTTCCTTTTCTAAAACTTCTATGAATTTAGTTTTATCAACTAAACACTCAAAATCATGCGACATAATGCTTAACGCTTAAAAATTATTTCCTGCATTTATTTTAATTGCAGTACCAGAAACCTTATTTGACTTCTTATTTAACATATAACGGATCTCTTCCACCATATCCTCAACTGAGATCAACCCCAAAGGCTGATGGCTTGTGATAAATTTATCAAAGTCCTCTCCAAAGCCTATTCTATAAGGGTCTAGCATTGGGGTATCTATATAGCCAGGTTGCAGAGTATTTATTTCAACATTTGCAGATGCGTAATCTAACGCAATATTTCGCACAAAAGCATCTAGAGCAGCCTTAGAACTTGCATACATGTAATTATTTTTTGATACTGTAAGAGCAGCACGAGATGATACGGCGATAATTCTCATTCTATGGTCTTTTGGCTTTTTACTTACTAAGATACGAACCAACTCTGTGAATGCAAAAAAATTTACATTCATTATTTTTATAAAATCATCATAAGATGATTTTCTTAATGGGATTAATTTATTGAAACCTGCGCAATAAATTAATGCATCCACTACATCAATATGTGCAGATAAAATTTCATGAATTGAGGAAATATTAAAAAGATCAATTTTTACTCCAACACATTGATCTTTTCCCATATACTCAACCAGGGCATCCAACTTAGCTTGATCTCGTCCAATAGCTATAACTTTAATATCCTCTTTTTTAAATGAGGATATTAAGGCCTTACCAACACCTGATGTTGCGCCTGTAACCACATAAGTCTTCATACTTGGTTCGCGACTGATCACTTATCACTGTAGTGCTAAATCAACAATATCGCCTACAGTGTTACACTTTGAAAGTTCTGCTAAACTTATATTTTTACCAAGTTTTTGTTTAAGAAACACAACTACACTAAATAAAGCTAATGAATCAATATCATCGCTTTCTGCAATCACAGTATCAGCACAGATTGGATCAAGAGGATCAATTTCCTCGATAATATGTTGCAAAAGTTCATCCTTAGTCATATATGCTCCTTAAATACAAAATAAGGTTTAGTCACCCAAACTCTACAGCTTAAATTTTAGTAAATAAAGTTCACTTAACTTCTTCATACGTTTCTTATAATTTTCAGCGTATGCCTTTGGGTCACCTACTATTTTTTTTTCACACAAATAATAAAAATTGTCATCCTCGTGTTCAATATCTCGTTTCATTTTCATAGTATTGAACAATAGTGCCTGAATATTCTCTTTTCTAACAATAATTTTCGGATATAACAGGCACTTTTTCTCCAAAATATAAGAAGCAGCAAAAATAGCATGTGTTCTTACTATAGAAGGTTCATCAAAAAAATAACACCCCGGAGTATAGGTACGCTCCTTTTCATCAAGCAGAACATAATCAACCACTCCTATGAGTTGTTCATTAAAAAAAACTGCATAATAAAACAAGTGATTATTTGTCCTCAAATTTTCACAAAACTTAAAATGCTCTTGTTCTGAAATAATTTCACTATGTACCATCTGCTTTCTTATCTCAGGAGCATTTCGATGTTTCAATATTTCTAAAAGCTCTTCTTTTGACAGATAAATAAAATTCACAAAGGACAAACTATTTTTCATTGCAATACCTATTACTGTTGAATTGTGACACCTAATTTGATTTTCAATGACAGTCCCATTTCATAGTCACTAACTCATAGAGCAAGGCTCGGTTAACATTTTGAGGGGGTACAGATTGCTTTGAGAATTGCTCTCTTACGTTTAATAACAGGTTTAAGAGAGTTTGGTTCTCCTCCCTTCTACAGGTAAAAGAAAGTAAGGAGGCATTAAACGTAGCCTTGTACATTCCAGAGACATCAATAGCATCGATCTTATCTCCTATGAAGGATTTGATATTGATAACCTATGCTCAAAAATAATGTCGTGACCATCTCTTGCGTCCCCACATTATTCATACAAACTCACATGTTTTTAATCGCACTTAAATTCTTCAAGAGCACAAAAACTTAAAGGCCCTAAATCTGTAGTTACTCCACACGCTGTCATACCTGCGCCAAATGCCGACATACATACAGTTAATTTTTCTTGCACTATCTTATCCCTGAGGTTAAAACATATATTGACAGGAATAGTTGTACTTGATGAATTACCAAAATTTTCAACAATATTATCAAAAACAGTTATTTCTCGAGATTCTCCTGCATTTATTAATTCCGCAAGTTTTTGCACTAAAAATTTATTAGGTTGATGGGTTAAATGACAGAAAATATCTGATTTTGCTATGCCTGAATACTTACAAAGATCATTAATTAAAGCAGGCACATGCTCCATGACAAAGTTAAATACTTTGGCACCATCCATATGTAAATCATTTAAACTGCGATAATTTCCAAATTTATCCTGTAGCTGCACAGCAGTATCTTTACTTGCAGGCAATTTCATGCCACCTGCAGGAACAATCAATGTTTCAAATTGAGAGCCATCATGATAGAAAGAAAACGCCATATTATCTTCTGGATTGTTTGTTTTCTCTATCAATGTAACACTCGCGGCATCTCCCATAAGTGGATAGGTATTACGATCCTTAATATTAAGGTAACAAGTGCCAACATTTGACGTGACAAGTAGAACTTTTTTTATCTCATCTGTAGCTTTCAATACAGAACATGCAGAAAAAAGACCTGAAATAAAACCAGAACAATTTTCGTAAAGATCTACACAATGAATACTAGTTGGAAGATTTAAGCGACCGTGTAAAACTTTAGAATTTCCAGGAGTAGGATACTCATGTTGATGACTTACAAAAACTAAGGCGTCTACATCTTCTTTACGGATAATATCATTATTAATTAATTGATTTACCGCAAATTCAGGCATATCACATAAAGAAACATTTGCTGGAGCAATTCTATGTTCTTTATACCCCATTACCTTAGCCAATTTTCTAGATGAACGTTCTGGAAAAGGATATTCCTTTATTTCATCTTCAAATTTGGAGATCCTTGATGGTACCACTGCGCAAATAGCAGAAATTCTTACATTAGAAATTGTAGCCTTCATTTATCTCCCCCTTGACATTTCTTTATCAAAGACAAAATTGCTGAGACTGAATCAAAATTTTCAGGGATCAATTCCGTTCCTGGGATCTTGATTGCAAAAGCCTTATCAAGCTCTGCAATAATTTGAACAATATCAAAGCTATCTAGAACCCCATCATCAACCAAGGAATGAGAATTGCTATCAAAAGCAATCTCAGGATGCAATTCCTGCAAAATATCAATTACTTTCTTTTCCATAAATATTTCACTTCAAGAGGTTGCGCTGCAAACTGCCTTTGTAAGTTCTGGGAATATGGTCAATAAATTCAATAGATCTAGGCAACATAAAATGTTCAAGATGTAATGATAAGAAGGTACGGAATTTTTCCTTATCAAAATAGTCTTTTAAAGCAGGATCACGTAATTGCACAAAGAGCTTAGGAACCTGTCCCAGCTCCTCATTTGTTATTGGGATACAAGCACAATCGACAATATCCTCATATGTTATCGCTATAGACTCTATTGTTAATGGAGATACCTTATGACCACCAATATTGATAATGCTACCTTTTCGTCCTAAAAGAATTAGATCTCCGTCGACATCAAAATAGACGACATCATTTGAATACACCACGCCATCATGCATTACATCAGAAATAGCACAATTTTCTTCACCATAGTAGGTGAGCATATTAGCCCTACTCTTGCAGGCAAGATATCCAGGTTTTCTTGAACTTGACAATATTAACTTATGCTGTTCATCAACTACAGTAATAGTGGAGTTGACCGCAGGCTTACCAATGCAGTTTATCTTGGTGTTATTACTAAACTCATAAATACAGCTCACCCCACTTTCAGTAGAGCCATACATGTTATAAAGCTTTGTATTTGGTAAAAGCGCTCTTAATTTTTCCTTATCAGATTCAAGCACAGGTGCAGATCCCAATTGAATATAGCGCATGGAATCCTTGTAATTACCAAGTGCACCCTGAGTAAGTTTCAAAAAAGCAGTAAGAGCTGATGGAACTAAGTCCATTGAATTAACGTGGTACTTGTCTATTTTTTCAATAACATTCTTAACAAACACCACACTTGATTGCATTACAACGCTAGCACCTTTCACCATATTGGCATAATAGCGACGCAAACCATGTGAATGATTAAATGGAGACAAGATAAACTCTACATTATCTTCTTGCATCTGCACGCCACTGATTACATTCTCTGCAATAGCAATGTTATTATCAAAACTTATGACAATCCCTTTTTCATCACCAGTTGTACCAGTAGTAAAAAGAATTTCACTGATATCGTCTGCTTTTGGAAAAACAATATCATCTACAGGCTCTTTCATCTTTGATGATTCAATGAGCTCTTTTAAGATAATTGCTCGTCGATTTATAACGGAATTTCTTTGATCAGTAAGCTTATTTAATATTAAAAGAGTTGCAGAAACCTTATTTGTAAAATCTACGATCTTTTGCGCAGAACAATTTGCCACAACAGGAACAAAAATAGCGCCAAGAATTTGCAGAGCAAGCTGTACCGATAAAAAATCAATACTTTGCGAGGCTTCAACAAGAACCTTAGAGTCTCTCTTAATGCCTAATTCTTTTAACCTGCTCGCTAATATTAAGGCCTGTTTTATGTATTCTCCGTAGGTTATCTCCCTTGTATCGTCAACTAGACAGATCTTTGATGAATTTTTCTTTGCATGCGCAAAAATAGCTTCTAATACTGAAACATACATAAAATTACTACAGCCAAACTTTAAGCATCAAGTAACATAAAATACTTAATATTCCTATCATTAATAACGTCAGAGGCAACCCTAACTTTAATAAATACCTTGGAGATAGACCATACCCTACGGGAATAGCTCTTATTGATGTAGGAAGCATATAAGATAAATTTACTCCTACTGATGTGATAAATATATACGGCAAAGGGTCTAACTTCATACCTTGTATAACAGCGATTACAATGGGAACAGCTACTGCAGCTGTTGCTGTATTTGATGTAATATCAGACATAACAATAGTTAAGATTAAAATCACCAATACAGTAAGATATCCTCCGGAGGCATTTAAAAGAGCAACATGTTCACCTATTGCCCTGGCAACGCCTGTTGCATTAATCATGGCTCCTACAGCAAGTCCTCCAGCGAAAACATAGATAAGCTCCCAAACAATCTTTTTTTGAGCATGCTTCCAAGTCATTAAACGCTGCCCGTTCTTATGGGTTACCAAAAACGACAAAATTGCACAAATGATAAACGCATATGCCGGTTTTAAGCCAGGAAATAAATGTTGATAAAACTGTCTTGTAAAAGCTAATGAAGTTGCAAGAATAAAGAGCGCTAATACTACTTTTTCCTCTACTGACATTTGCGGAAGCTTGCGATACTCGTCTACAAAAAATTTTCTATTTGCGCCAACAGATTCATTCTTTTTACAGAACAGCATCATAAAAGCTATATTAGAAATCAACAACACCGCCATCACTGGTAACATCTTGATAACCCAGTCAACATACATAAATTCAGTACCGGTAATTTGCTCAATGTAATTAACCGTAACCAAATTCATTGCACCACCAAGAGGAGTTGCAAGTCCCCCCACGCCCGCGGCATAAACGATAGTTACCAAGATTAAGGAAGCTGTATTTGATTTTGACACCTCAGAGATCCCTACAAACCGTAACATAGAGATAGCTATGGGTATAAGTGCTGCACAAACAACAGCATTAGGTAAAACAGCTGAAAGTAAAGCTGAAATCAAAAACCAAAAAATGATCTGAAGTCTAAGATTAGAACCAACTAATGATAAAAGTTTGGCAGCTATACGTTTGTCTAAACCAGTCTCCTCCCACGATACTGTAAGTATCGATGCTCCCAGCAAGAGCATTATGGTTTCAGAGGAATAATTTGCCAAAAGAGCGGACATATCCATCAGCTGAAAGATGGCATTTATTGCAATGGGAATAAATGCAGTAACAGCAAGATCAACCGGACCTAATAACCACCACAACGACATCCAACATACAGTACCTACTGCTCCATTAGCAGCGCTACTACCAAATATATTTTGTGGGATAAAACAATAACAAAGAAAAAAAGATAATGGTCCTAAAATTATGTACCACAGACGTTTATTAAAATGCATTAGAAATGTTTTTCCAAAATAAATCTACGCCTCATTTAAAGAATTCAATTTTTAAATGAGGCGCTTTTGTCATAGACATCATGAGCCAAAATAACATGAAACTTCAGCATCTAAGCTATGACAAGGTAATTTATTTTGTAAACTGCATTTATTTAGGAGAGCGCTCCCATTTACGACAAGGGCTAAAAAGATCTAACTTTTCATCATAGAACGAAGTATTAGCATCCAAGATACCAAGTAGACTGTGATAGAAGTTATCGTGAGAAAACTCCTGTTTTGCATGCTCGGTAAGACACTTCATATTCATATGATGATCCTCTATAAAAGAGTTTGAGAACCAAGTCATCATCGGTACTCGTTTTTGCTCATCAGGTGCAATTGCATAAGGAGCTCCATGTAAGAACAAACCATTTTCACCTAATGATTCGCCGTGATCTGAGATATAGAACAGCGCTGTTCCAAAATCCTTTTGATAAGGCATAAGCTCTGCAATTGCCTGTCTTACTACATAGTCAGTGTATGAAAGCGTATTGTCATAGGAATTGACAATTTGCTCAACAGAACAGTTTTCAATATCTCCACGCTCACAACTTGGCTTAAAGATCTTCTTATCATCAGGCACGCGCTCAAAATAAGTAGGACCATGTGAACCTATTAAATGCAAGAAGATAACCGTATTTCTGCTCTCCTTTGCAGATCGTGCTAAAACAGACTTTAGACGTTTTAACATTACCTCATCATAGCAGGTACCATTCTTGCAAAGCCCCTTAAAATCAGGCTCAGTAGGCTCAATGCTCTCATGTCTTACGCGATCACATACTCCTTTGCAGCCACCGTCATTATCAAACCAAATAGTACGATAACCGGCATACTTTAAAACATCTACTAATGAGCTAGAGTTATAGGCTTGAGTCTCATCATAATCCTTGCGTTTCATATTAGAAAACATACATGGAACCGAGACTGCTGTTGCGGTACCACAGCTTTGCACCGGAGCAAATTTTGTGAAATTTGAAGCAGGTAAATCATCGGTATAAGGCGTGGTATTACGGGAATAGCCATTGTGCTTAAAGTTTTGTGCACGAGCCGTCTCACCTAGCACCACCACGAAAAGCTCAGGACGCTCCCCGGGGTTGTCGATATCAGCATCAGCCCCGATCTTTTGAAATTCAATTTTAGTGGGGAAATAGGTCTGCTTAATTGCCTTAATTCCATACCAAACAAAGTTATAAGGTGATATCTCCTTGCGCAGGATGTTGTTGTTACGTCCAATGGATGCATAATTTTGGTAATAGGCCGCACCAATTAAGGCTATCGTGGCAACAGCTGCCAATAGAACAGTCAGCCTTCCTAAAAATGCTCGCAGATAAGTCTTAGGCCATCTTATCTTGGTGTAAATCAAGAGCGCTGCAGGAATAAAGCCAAAGACAAAGGCATTAAATACAGATTCAAACGTAACATAGGTCTCAGCCTCTGCAGGATGAGTCTGCAAAAGATTTACCATCATGTCATAGTCAAAAATGGTACCGTAGCGATAGGCAAAGTGACCAGTAATAGCGCCCGCAAAAATTAGAAAAGCCATCACTGTCTTAAAGACATAGCGCCACAAAAAGCATAGAAAAATGATGGCTAGCAGCGAGAACAACACCAATGGGGGCGTTATTGCAAACACAGCACTTACATTGTCACTATCTTCTAAAATGCGATAAAAATGGGACAGCAACTGCATATTTAGCAGTGTTGCATAATAGAGAGTAACCAAAATAAATACCACATACCAAGGTAGCCCTCGAGTATGTAAGAAAGTTACCGCCCCTTTTAGATGAGAGAAAATAGATACAACTTTAGTAATAATGCCTGTCATTGGAAAATTCCTGATTAGTAAGACATGCCAATCTTAAATTTTGTCACTTAGACAAAAGTTATTTAAGAAAGTTTCCATGAGCTCATGGCTCAATAGAAAAAAACAAAGCTGTGATATTGTTGAGAAATAGTCACAGCTTGTTTTCAAAGAGATGATAAATTTTAAGGAAGCTTATTTATATCCTAAGGAATGAGTAGCCCCACCACCAACACCTTGCAATAGACTAAAGCCTTCATCACCATCCCTCTGCCCCTGCTTATAGGCTGCATAAGCAGACTGAGAGAGGCTTCTGCTTCGACTGGTGGACTGATACAAATTAGGATGATGCTTACTCATGAACTCGGCTGTAAGTTTCTTTACTTCTGAATCATTATCACTTACAAACCCCTGTACCTTTTTATAAACAGAATATAGCCATCCCTCTAGATAATTTTTTACACGTCGCTCATACTCCGATTTAAGCTTAGTTGAAATCTTGGGGTAGCGGAATGGGAAAATTAGGTCAAATTCTGCAAAAGATTTGGGCTCATAATCATTTAGTAGCTTGTCATATATAGTAGGATCAGGAAATCCAAATTTTCCTACAATGATCTGCTCTACAGTCTCTTTGATAAGAGCTTTCCTAGCCTCAGCTCTATAGGCAGTAGCTGCAATCTTAACCTGACGTTGTAAATATACACAGGTATGAGTTGCTGGCTCTAATCTATCCTTTGGCCCCACGAGATGAATTGATTTTACGGTACTTGCAGAGCTCATGGTGACAAATCTTTCCAAGCCAAAACATTCAGCTACGATATTCGCAAGCGTACAACTGACATTAGCTGAGCGCACGCCAGGCATAATTTCACACTCTTCCTCAGCAATAGAAGATAAGGATAATTCATGCTCTGAAATTCCATGCATGCTCATAAGCTTTTGCGCGCGTGATAAAGCAGCAGCAGCTTCATTAGGATTTGAGCTTTTAGATAGGGCTAATAATTTTTCAATTCTATTTATTAGAGATGACTGATCTTTATCTTCCATGACATACTCACAAGGCTTAAATAAAAGTGACCAAGCTTACAAGATAGGCGAGCAATTATATCAGCAAAAATTAGATTTATCTGCCAAACGCTTAACTTCTCTCCTCCACAAAATCAGATCCTATACTGTATTGCAAGCTTCTCTAAGTAAGCTCTCTTGTGGGAACAAATACTTGAGCACAAAGGCCCCCTTCGGGACGATTAGAAAATACGCAGGAGGTACCAATTTCATTGCAGGTGGACTTTACAATAGCAAGTCCAAGGCCTGTTCCCTGAATACGGGAGGTGTCACCACCCACGCGATAAAAAGGCTCAAATACCTTTTTAAGATCCTCTTTAGGGATCCCTGGCCCCGTATCTAAAACAGATAAAATACAACCACCTGGAGCACGCTCTGACACAAGATCGATAGTACCGCCATCAGGAGTGTACTTGATGGCATTAGAGCAGAGGTTCATCAAAATGGTCTTAAGTTGAGATCTTAATGACACCACGGTTAATACATCAGTTTTTAAAACTCCCAAATCAAGGTTCTTAGCATCAGCAAGCTCACCTAAATTATCCAAGATGTCGATAAATAATTCCTTTACATCCACCTCTTCATACTTAATGCTACCTTCAGCACAACGCGCTCTCGCTAAAGTTAAAAGTGAGTTAGTTAAGGCCTGCTGATTGCGGATTGCATCCCGTATACCATAGAGTTTTTTTAATTGCTCCGGCGTTAACCCTTCTTCATCAAAATTTTGTACCTTGAGGGATAACGCAGTAAGCGGAGTACGCATCTCATGTGCAGCATCAGCAATAAAACGCCTTTCATTGCGTATACTCTCGTGAGTCAATCTAAAAAGCCGGTTTAATGAATGGATCAAAGGATCAAGCTCTGATGGCACCTTAGCATTAATAGGCGAAAGATCGCTTTTTTCACGCTGATAAATAGATTGTGCAAGGCGTCTTACTGGTTTGAACATCAAGGAGATGAGAACTACAGCAGATGGGATAAAAATGCAGATTAATAAAATAAACTCACAAACAATGCTCATTAAAGCACGAGTTGCCAAGGACTCAATCAAAGCCATGGGACGGGCTACCACAAAGCGTACTCCTGAGTGATTGGTAGCTACATAAGCACGTACTCTTTTATCTGCAATCAAAATGGTATAGAACCCATCCCCCACGCCTGATGGCAGATACAAAGGTTCACCAGGATTTGAATAAATAGGTGCGATGATGATCTCCTGATGTCTAAAAAAGAGATCTCCTAACGAGGGCACAGGTCCTGATCCTTGTCCGCTACGCATGCCATGACGCGACAGGTAGCTCTCCTGAGGTGCTACTTCAACACCTTTAAAAAAAGGACTTTCCCAACGCTGCGGGATCAAGAGATTGTAATCAATAACCACTGAGGCAATCTGTGAGAGCTCTTCATCAACATAGGCCTCTATCTCCTCAAGGCCTTCATGATAAGAACGCACACAGAAAATTCCGGCAAAGATCACGCCGATGATTGAAATGCAAATACAAAGACGCAATCTTAAGGAACGCCAAAGTCTACCCTTGCGTTCCTTATCCTTGACGTTAAAAGAACTTACCTTAGGAAAATGCTGCTTTAGCTTCGCCAGAGAAATATTAAGTTCTGCCAGAAGCTTTGCAGTTAAAGCAGATAGGTTAAGAGAAGAAAGTTTAGAGAGCAGTTTTGCTCTTAGCCCTCCTTTGCGACCTTCCAACCTACACCTCGAACATTTTTAATAGCACTGGCACCTAGCTTGCGACGCAAATTGTAGATAATGAACTCAACAGCATTGGATTCAACCTCATCGCCGTAGCCATAGAGCTTATCCTCAAGCACCTCACGAGATAAGACCGCACCTGGTCTTGTAAGCAAGGCCTCAAGTAGAGAATACTCGCGCGCAGTAAGTGGAACAGTTATAAACTTTTCAGCATCTTCCTGACGCAATTGAGCCTCATGAGTTACAGGATCTAAGGTAATAAGGCCGTTTGTCAGATTATTTATTTCACTGCTTTGGCCACTACGTCTCATTACCGCACGGATACGAGCCTCAAGCTCGGTTAACTCAAATGGCTTTACCACATAGTCATCAGCACCGACATCAAGACCACTGATCCTGTCATCTAATCCATCACGGGCTGTAATGATAATAACCGGAGTTGAAATCTTCTCAGAGCGCCAGCGACGAAGCAGAGTAATACCGTCCATTCCCGGCAGACCTAAATCCAAAAGAATTATATCGTAGGCTGTATCCTTAGGGGCATACAAAGCCTGCTCACCGTCATTGAGCACGTCAACAGCACTGCCACGCTTTTTTAAGGCTTCAGCAGTTTCCTCTGCAATACGAACATCATCTTCAACCAAAAGAATACGCATACCGTTCCTCCGTTGAGCAAAGAATAGATTATAACTATTAGACGTGAATTAGTGACTAAAGTTCGCGCTTGGCAAACCTAATTATCTCAGGACAGATGCTCTCAAAGTTTTCATAGCGATGACAGCCACCTTCCCTCACATTAATCAAGGCTCCACGATAGAAGGCCAAAGACTTGGTGTAATCAAGAACTTCATCTCCTGTCTGCAGATAAACTATAGTCTGTGAAGGAATAAAATTTGAAGTCTCGCTATCTAGAGCTTTTAGATCTTCAATCATATGAGGTTCAAGCACGAAATCTCTATTGGTAAAATCGTTATGCTGAGGACCTACCAATGACTCAAAATACTCCTGAGGATGTACACAGGGATTAATTAACGCACACCTTATGCCGTAACGAGCCTGCAGTAGCGTGCAGAAAAATCCGCCCATTGAGCTTCCGATTAAAAAAAGATCTTTATCAAGTCTTGCACGCACAAAGGCATCTAAGGCTATGGCCGCCTCTTTAGGAGTATCGGGAAAATCTGCCGCCTCAAAGTTATCGCTTGGACAATGCTCCTTTACATAACGCTTCATGATGGAGGCTTTCTCGGCATTAGGACCTGATAAAAAGCCGTGAATATATGCGATGAGCATCAATAGCCTCGAGCACTGAAATTAGGAACAAAACGCTTTTCTTTGTCGATAAGACGGAAAACCTCGGTATCAAAGGTGCCATCTTGGGAAAAATAGAGATATCTCCACCCAGGCCCCTTGGTATCAAGCTCAAACTCCGTTGATCTTGGCATAAACTGAATAGAGGTAGATGGAGTTGCAATATACCGAACTCCACGCCTGATTTCATCAAACTCCTGATGTACGTGTCCAGATAGCACCAGCTTTACAGTTTCCATATGACGCACAAAGGCAATAAACTCATCCTGATTATGCAAAGTCTGGGTATCAAGCCAGGTACTACCGACCATGGCAGGTAAATGATGAATTAACGCTACGGTATATAAATTAGGATTTTCCCTTACACAAGCGTCTAAAAATTCAAGCTCTGAGCGCTGTACCCAACCATGAGCCTGAGCATAGACTTCTGAGTTTAAAAAGACAAACTGCCAGTTACCGCAGATCACGTGACGTGCAGTATTGATCCCCATAGGCCCAAAAATTCGGTACTCCAAAGGACCATCATCGTGATTGCCCGGTAAAAAGAATATGGGAGCAGTCAAGGACTGTACCATATTGGCAAACCGGCAGTATGACTGAGCTGAGTAGTCCTGCGAAATGTCACCTGTAACTGTGACAAAATCGTAGGCTATATTCTGGGAGGCGATAGCATCCAGTACTGCTTTAAAAGACTGAGCAGTATTTATACCTAATAAACAGCCGTTTTCTTCCTCAAAAAGATGAGTATCGGTGATCTGCAATACACAGAATCTACCATCAGTCCTCTTGGGAGTGATGTTGAAAACGCCGCTGTCCATTTTATCTATCTCGTAAAAAATCCTCTTATGACGACTAGCGTCAGGTGAGAGGATTTTACACAGATGTCAAAAAATAAAATCTGACATGATTGGCAATTTTTACTTTTGCTATTAAGTATTTACGATCATCTTCACAACTTTCTACTAAGCCTTGAGCTCATCATGATGTAGCTGTAAATGCATCAAAGTGATAAGCGCGGCCGCATTGTGAATACGACCATTAAAGCACTCCTTGAATGCCTCCTTTGCAGGGACCTTAAATACTCTGATGTCCTCGTTTTCCTTATCAAGCCCACCATGACTCTCAAGTCTTGAAAGATCAACCTTGGCAATATAGAGGGTTGTACACTCACTAGCACCACCCGGGCTTGGATATTGAGCACAGATCTTTATTAGATCTGATGCTTTGATATTAAGGCCGGCTTCCTCATTTAGCTCACGCACAGCAGCCATCTCAGGAGTCTCCCCCTTATCAATCATGCCGGCTACAACTTCAATCAGCCACGGAGAATCCGGATCACTTAAGGCTCCTGGTCTAAACTGCTCAATGAGCTGTACCTCATCGGTTACGGGATCATAAGGTAGAATCGCTACAGCATCGGCATCACGCTCAAACACCTCTCGGCGAAGTGGCTTTTGGTCCAATCCATCAAAACGCGGATAACTCACAATATACTGATCGATTGCGAAGAATCCCTTGTAAACACGCTCTTTTTCTAAGATATTCACATCCTTTAGAGTAAATCTTGGTGTGAATAAATTTTCTTTTGCGCCCATATAATTACTGCGCCCTGTCCTAAAATGTTGTCAAACAACAACGAGGTTATATCAACGATGGCAAAACTGCTACTTAAAAACGCAACTCTAGTCTGCCCTGATCGTATTATACAAAGCGATCTACTCACTGAAGATGCCTATATTTCAAAGATTGCGCCTTCTATCAAAGATGACGGTGCTGAAATAATCGATTGTGAAGGGCTTCTGGTGCTTCCAGGTCTCATCGATGAGCACGTGCATTTTCGTGATCCTGGCATGCCCCAAAAGGCTACTATCTTCTCAGAATCAAGGGCAGCAGTACTAGGCGGAGTTACCTCCTTCCTTGATATGCCTAATACTGTGCCACCAACTGTTACTGAAAAAGACCTTGATAATAAGCTTGCAGTTGCAGCCAAAGACAGTGCTGCCAATTATGGTTTCTACCTTGGAGCATCTGGAGATAACCTAGAGGAGCTCAAACGTACCGATCCTAATAAAATCGCTGGTATCAAGGTCTTCATGGGATCAACTACTGGCAATTTGTTAGTTGAGGATGAAAATGCTCTGGTAAAAATCTTCACTGCATCCCCTGTGGTCTACACTACTCACTGTGAACTTACCTCCATCATTGATGAAAATACCAGACGCGCCCATGCCATGTATGGAGATGACATTCCCTTTGATGTTCATCCCATCATCAGAAACCGTGACTGTTGCATAAAGTCAACTCAAGAGGCTATCAATGTTGCCTTGGGTACTGGCGCAAGATTACACATCATGCATATCTCTACAAAAGATGAAGTTGAAATGCTTCGTCCCTATATGTTTGGTAATGCTAGAACTCGCCAGATTTCAGGTGAAGCAGCTCTTCCTCATTTGTTTTTCTCAGAGGGTGACTATCAACGCTTAGGTGGCATGCTTAAGTGTAATCCTGCAGTAAAGACAGAAATGGATCGCATGGCAATCGTACAGGCTGTTGAAGATGGCGTTTTAACTACCATCGGCACCGATCATGCTCCCCATGAAATTGAAAAGAAGCAGGGCAACTACATGAACTGCGCATCAGGATGCACTGGTGTACAGTACTCATTGCTTGCACTGATGGATCTCGTAAAACGCAAGGAATTAACCTTAGAGACCTTGGTTAAGGCAACCTCTACTAACGTTGCTGATCGCTTCCGCATCAAAAATCGTGGGCGCATTCAAGAGGGATTTTTTGCAGACTTTGCAATAGTAAATCCTATTATGCCTCACACGGTTAACAAGAGTGACATTGCTTCACCTTGTGGCTGGTCACCTTTTGAAGGTCATACCTTTAAAAGCTCAGTGGTTCACACCATTGTCTCAGGCAAAGTTGCTGTAAGGAATGGAAAACTTACTGATGAATTACAAGGACAGGCGTTAGCCTTCGATCATATTTAATCCTAAATTCTACATTCATGTATCTTACTAGCCGTCATTTTTGTTAGTGCAATG
>CAVJLP010000008.1:33717-44866 GCA_963650525.1 Firmicutes bacterium CAG:534 | reverse complement strand
CCTAAGAAAAATCCAAAAGTAGAACTACAAGGCAGTTTAAATTTTTGAATCTCTATAATTGTTTGTTATTCAAGAAAAATTAATTTCTAGGATTTAAAAAGTGTATAATTATGTAGTTCTATTTAGGACTACATAAGATGGCTTTTATAAAAGTTCAGAAATTGGTTAGGGATGGAGCAAAGATCATAAGTGGATCTGCCGCCATAGTTGATACCCTGTATGTTGCAGGTAGTAAATACCATGCCAAGCATTCGGTTATAGAGAGATTAGGAAAGATCCTTTATTTAAGCGAAAATCGTAGGCAAGGAATTTTTATATCCCCAACTCGAGGCCTAATTTCCTACGATGCAGATCTCAATTGCTTTAAAGACGTAGCTAGTGATGATCCTCGTATTGCTGACAATATTCCCACTGAAACTCCACTTATTCATACCATTTTTGGCGATGCTTACCTACTTTTAAAATTTTTGGAAAAAGAAGAGCTAAACACCGTTTTAGGAAGCGTTTTTCAAAAAAAATCAGATCACGAACGCTTGGTCGGTCATATTCTCCATGGCGTATTGAAAGATGGTAGCAAAATACATTGTGATGATTTCCTACACAAGTCATTTGCCTCATATCTGCTAACAGAAGTTAATCTAGACTCCTTTAAGTCAGACATAATGTTCTACAGTGCCATGGGTACTGACGAAGCACGCATGAACTTTTTTAAAAGCTTCGTAAAGTACATGCGCAGCAAAAATCCTAGTTTTGGTAAGGGATGCTATGTTGATTCGACTCCCTTACCCAATGACATTAGAAACAATCCCTTCAATGCCCTATGTAGTCATGGTATTGCCTCTGTTTCTATTCAAATGCGCTTGGTACTGGTATTAGATGAGGAGAGCGGGCTTCCTGTATGGTATGACATCATCCCCGGCAACGTACTAGATCTCAGCACCACCATGAACGTGATCAACGACGTAGCCGTATCGTTAGATCTCGAAATAAACAGCTTAGTGCTTGATGCAGGTTATGTAACCAAGGAGCTTTTAACAGTCTTTCATACCGGCTCTGACAAGAAAATCATCGGCAGAATGCCAGCCAAGAAAGGATTTCCGCATAAGCAATTGTACTGGGACTGCAGGGCCTTAATGAGCCGTGGTAAATATGAGTTCGTTCTTAATGATCACACATATTTTGGCTATAAGAAAGAGATCAACGTTTTCGGTATGCAGGAATATGCTTACGTGTATGTTGACAGGGAAAATGCCTTACACGGTTTTAAACAGTATATAGAAGCCAATGAAGATGAATTTGAAAGTCTACATGATCACGATAAAGATTGGTTCTCAGTCAAATTTGGCTATTTCGTCCTAATCTCAAATCGGCAGGTGACTCCAAAGGAATTGCTTCGGGAGTATTTTGAAAGAACTGATATTGAGTGCGTCTTTAAAACCGCCAAGGAATACCTAGGTCTATTACCAATTTCAAAATGGACTGATGCATCGGTGCGCGGTAAGATCTTACATGACATTATTGATACCATCATAGTTCTGCTATTACGCAAGCAGTACGATTCAACCGGATATTCCTTATCAGAGATTTTTGGACGTACTCAATCTTTGATGTGCTTTAATGATGGAAAGAGGATCTACGTTGAATCACCAAACAAGCAGACCAAGAAAATTTACTCCTTGTTTGGTATTGATGTCCCTAGCTCAGTTACCATAGAGGATGCTAGGAAATTGGTTTAAAAATGTAGTTCTACTTTTGAATAATTCTTAGGACTATTTTTACTTATCAGATTCAAATGAATTAAATTCTGCAAAATCTAGAATACCAAACGCATCATTTTGCCAACAAATCCTAGCTGCTTTTCGTAGGAAAAGGCGCATCTGCTCTACACTGAGGCCTTCATTGGTATAACTATTAAGAGCTTCGTCATATTCTGATTTAAAAGTATCCATAATTAATAGAGGAGGTAACCCTGCCTCTTGTAAGCAGTAAGTCATTAATGCACGAGCTATTTTGCCAGTCTTGCTAACAGATGGGTGAATACGCGTAAATTCACATACGGCATATGCGGCCTTCTCAAATGGATCATCAAAGCTCTTAGATAATCTATCTACAAAAACACTTAAATCATTCTCTATATTCTTAGCAAGTGCATATTTAATCTGGCCTTTTTTAGCTCTGATATTTTTGGTTCTCATTGCACAAGGGACATGCTCTTGAATATTTGAACTCATTAAAATATTACCGAGGCTATTTATCATTTCAAGGCTGATACCACTTTTAGCACGAGCACAAAATGCAATATGAGCAAGAACCATACTCTCAATAAAGAACATAGCTGCAGACTCTTGTCCGCCCTCTGATAAAGTGGGATCTTGATCACCTGACTGCAGTGCATTTGAAAAGTCCTCTAAAAAGCAAGGATCAAAATCTTCGCCTTCTAAACAACAGTCCATCAATGCATAGTGTAGCGAAAGGCTAAACATGAAAGCTGCAAACGTCTGAGGTAAGTCATATTCACTCACTCTATCATAGAATCTCACCACAGCCTGCTCTGCATCAAACTTAGATGCTTTTACTAACAGATCATATGCAGAACTTACTTTTTTATAAGCGATAGTATCATCTAAGGTCTTTTTAAAATCCTTTAAAAGAGACTGCAAATATTTTTTTATCTGTTTAGGATCATGCATGCTATCTGCTGAATCCAAATAGTCTTTTTGCTCAAAATTCACAGAATTTACCTCTAAAACTATACATGTATAAGATTATTTTGTTGAACGTTGTCTCAGCGTTTTCGTGTTAATTCTTGGATTTTCGCAAGATTTGACAATTTTTTTGAGGAATAGATATTCATACTTCTAGAAACCAGAGCCTCACGCCACGCCTTTTCCTCAGCAGAGCAATTCTTAAGCCAAGGCCTAATTTGTCTTTGTGCAACCTTGCCAATAAGCTCTATAACAGGAGTTAAATTTCCCGACTGTTTATATTTATTTAACGATTCATCATATTGAGACTTATCTTTTGCTTCAAAGAAGATCCAAGGAATGTCATGGCGTAAAAGCACGTAATTCATCACTAGGCGCGCACAATGACCATTGGCTATTTTAAAAGGGCTTATTCTTGCAAATTCAGCTAAGGCATAAGCTGCAAGTTCTAGGTTTGCTTGTCCACTAAAACGATTTATCTTTTGCGCATAAGCCTCAAAGGCAAGCTTGGTTTTAGAGGTCCTAAAGATAGTGTTTTTATCAAAGTGCTTGCCATAATCAAAATTAATAGCAAAATCAATGATCCCATCATTCGTAATATTCTGTCCTGACAAAAACAACGACTGAACTTTTGCGGCATTCATAAAACAGGCCAAAAGTTCTAAGGCTTCGATAGGTGGGATCGTATTTAATGGCTTATCAAGTAGTCCATTAAAAATATCACACATTTGCAAAAAGGAAATCTTGTGGCCTTCATATAAACAACTGTTCTCAGAAAAGGGAATTGGTACCGATCCAATTATGTCCCCCATTAGGTCACCACTTTGTTCAAAAAGCTCATTTACAAGCTCATTGATGCGAGTTTGAATAGAAAACATGAATAGTTCCTGTTTTAGGTTAAAGATAGCTTAGATTAAAACACATCATTACATGAAGTGCCAATCAAACTACAAGTAGTTGTTATTACTTCATTTAAATCAGCAGTAAAGTTTCCCATAAAAGCGCCAAGTGAGATAACAATAGTGGCAATACCCACAATCATTGAAATGGCAAAACCTAATGAAAAGATATTAAGCTGAGGGGCAGCACGTGTCATCACACCTAAGGTAAAATTTACAATAAGCATGGTACAAATTGAAGACAGCGCCATCGCCACTGCGCCTTGAAACATAAATGAACCAAAGGCTGCAATACCGTAAAGGCCGTCAGGCGGAAGCATACCTGAGCCTATGGGTACAGTATTAAAACTCTCAAGCATCAGCCTTATAAAAGCCAGATGTCCATTTAGGGCCAAAAATACCAGCGTTGCTAAAATGGTAAAAAACTGCCCTACGACCGGAGCATTAGTTCCAGATACTGGATCTACCAAGGATGCAAATCCAAGTCCTGTTTGCATAGCCACAGCCTGTCCTGCCATTGAAAAGATCTGGGCAATAAGCTGAGTCATAAAACCAATTGCCAGTCCCTTTAATACCTCAGATCCAACAGTCATCATTCCCGCAACTGAAAAGGGATAAAGTCCCTCAGGGGCTGCAGGAATTGAAGGAAGTACGCATACGGTAAAGGCAAGAGCAAACAGCGCTCTTATCATCACCGGTACATTAGAGCCTGAAATTACGAAGAATACTGATAAAAACGCACCGATCCTGCAAAGAGGAAAAACAAAAGAGGCAAGAGTTCCTAAAACAATAGGATCGGTAAAATCCATTTAACCTAATACCTGCGGGATAGCTTCAACTATTTGATTAAAAAAAGACATAAGCTTTTCTAGTCCCCAATGAGCCCCCAGCATCAGTGCTCCAACCGTCACCAAAAGACGAGGCAGGAAGGACAGCGTCTGCTCATTAATTGAGGTTGCCGCCTGAAAAATAGACACACAAAGACCAATCAGTAATGATGGCAAAATGGAGGCTGCAACCAGCAAAGCCACAAGACCTAGGGCCTGTCTTACAATATCGACAAATACTTCAGGTTCCATTTTTTTCCCCCGCTAAGTCGGAATCCCTAGGCCAAAACTCTGTACCAAAGTACCGGTAATCAACGACCATCCGTCTACCAAAACAAACAGCATCAGCTTAAATGGTAGCGATACGATCATTGGCGAGAGCATCATCATACCCATCGCCATGAGAATGGAGGCTACCACCAGATCGATGATTAAAAAAGGCAGGAACAGCATAAAGCCTATCTGAAAGGCTGTTTTAAGCTCTGATACCATGAAGGCTGGGATCACAACCCGCAACGGCAAATCCTCTGGGCTTGTCGCAGTTACATTACCATAGTCAGCAAAGGATTTGAGATCGCTCTCTCTAGTCTGCTCAATCATAAAATGCTTAAGAGGTAATTGTCCCTTGGCAAAAGCCTCGCGCGCATCAATCTGATCATTTAGATAAGGCTCAATTGCATCTGAGTAAACAGTATCAAACACTGGGGTCATAATGAAAACCGTCAGGAAAAGACCTATGCCTATTAAGATCTGGTTTGAAGGAGAGGTCTGCAGGCCCATTGCCTGACGCAAAATAGCAAGCACTATCACAATACGCGTAAATGATGTCATCATCACCAGTATAGATGGTAAAAACGACAACAAGGTCATTAAGATCACAACCTGCAAAGAAACACTGTAATCTGAGGTGCCATCAGGATTGGTCTTAACGGTAAAAGCGGTTATATCAAGATCAGCTGCATTTGCAGTCGATAAAAAATAAAGTGCAACGCCTAACAGTAGAGTCAAAAAAGCGCTGATAAAAAATTTGCGCTTTAAGGATCCCAATAACGCTGCCCTTTGCTCGGGATTTTGCAATAGGGGTTTCAAATTTTTTTCCTGCTTACATCACTTCTCTTGTGTGGCTACTGTAGCTGAGGCCTGGTGCTTATCATCAGCGTCTTGAGCCATCTTATCAGACTTAATCTTACCTGAGGCAAGTTCATCTATCACGGCATTTTTAAAGTCCTCACCGGTACTTAGGTCACAAAGCAACCGTACATTGCCAGGCCCTACCCCTAATAAAAGGGTTCGGTCCCCTGCCTTGATTTCCACTACGCGCTCTTTGGTACCGACACTTAATGATGAGAGGATCTGCAAATGTCCTGATTGACCGAACTTAACCTTGGTTTTCTTAATTAAAAGTGCCAGAATAAAAATAAAGGCCACCACTCCAAGAGTGGAGAGTAGCCATGACATCAGATCGCCTGTGCCTTTTAAAGCCCCATCTTGGGCAAAAACTACACTAGGCAGGGCACTAGTCAGTAGCGCCCCAAATATTAAAATTCTCATTTAAGCTTTTTAATACGCTCAACCTGGCTTATGACATCAGTCAGACGGATACCGAATTTATCGTTGACGACGACCACCTCACCATGAGCAATCAAGGTACCATTTACTAATACATCCAAAGGCTCACCTGCCAGACGCTCAAGCTCAATGACCGAACCCTGATTTAGCTGTAATAGGTTGCGGATAGGGATCCTGGCATGTCCTACCTCCATGGTGATGGTGACAGGAATGTCCATAACCGCATCAAGCTTGCGTTTTTCCTCACGCGAAAGAGGGATCTTGCTCTCCTCGACGCTATCCTCATCAAATTTTTCCAAATCTGCCTTGGAAGTTTCAATACCACCTACGGCAGCAGCACCTGCTTCCTGCTCGTTTAGTGCGGCAGCCCATTCATCGGCTAATTTCTGATCATCTGACATAAAACACCTTAGTCATCATCATATTCTTGGATCTCCTCTTCATCATTGAGAGCCATATTAGTTCCCTTGATGAAGGTGATCTCACTCTTCATGCTCTTAGGTCTTTCAAGCACGTGGCTAATTTTTACCGCAAGCTTGTCACGTGAGCACCCAAGCTTGCCTCGGTATGAAGGTAAATCCTCAACATATATGAGCAGATCCTCAGGCATTTCAACAGGGATCACATCACCCTCTTTAAAATTTATTACCTCACCTAAGGTCAGCTCACAGTCTAATAGCTTGGCTCTTATATCTACCGGAACATCCAGCACCTCTTCACGCAGGGCCTTATTCCAGCGTATATCCGTATCTCCCTTATCAGACTGCACACCAGCATCAAGCAACTCACGTATCGGCTCAATCATGGAGTAAGGAAAACAGATATGCAGATCACCGCTTCCGCCATCAAGATCAATATGGAATCTGTTTACTACCAACACCTCTGAAGGACTGACGATATTGGCCATGGAGGGATTAACCTCTGAATCCAAATATTCAAATTCAGCATCCATCACCGGCGCCCAAGCCTCTTTGTAGTCCTCAAAGGTCATCTTGATGACCTTCTGAATAATACGTCTCTCAGTCGGCGTAAATTCACGACCTTCAATCTTGGTACGAAAACGTCCCTCACCGCCGAAGAAATTCTCAACGAGGATAAAGACCAATCTGGCCTCAAGGGTAATTAATGCCGTCCCCTTTAACGGACGAAAACGCACCATGTTAAGCGAGGTAGGCACATACAGCGTCTGTACATACTCTGAAAACTTCATCATCTGTACGCCAGACCAGGTGACCTCTGCACTGTGTCTTAACATATTAAATAATGAAATACGCATGTGACGGGCAAAGCGCTCATCCACCAGCTCCAGCGTGGGCATACGACCGCGGACAATGCGCTCTTGTGAGGCAAAGTCAAACGTTTTGACGCCATCGTCATCTACAGGAGTTTCAGGTGTCAGCTCTTCTGCACCATGAAGCAGAGCATCGATCTCTTCTTGAGTCAGAAATTCTGTCATTGAGATCCTCGTTACTGCAAAACAAAAGCAGAATAAAGTACCTGCTCGATTGCAGGTGTTTTGGCAACCTCAGTCAAACGACCTCGCAGGGCATCTAGCAATCTTATACGCAGCTGTTCACGTCCTGTAGGCTGTAGCAACTCCTCATAGGACTGATCAGATAAGATCTGTAAAGCTGTAGCCGACAGCAGATCCAAATGCTTTTTGGCAAGCTTTTCGTTCTCTGCCCCAGATACCACCAGTACCAGCTCAACTTGGCAGGCATGTGAGCGATTGTTGTATACGAGATTAAAAGTAAAAGGCTTTTCAAATTTTATATAGAGATCGCGATTTAATTCAGCGTCATAGGCAGCTTTCTCAGCCTTCTGCTTTGCCAGATCCTCAATAGTAGGCCCCTGAGCCTCAAATGGGAAAAACTCAAAATACCACGCAGCAGCGGTATAGCCACCTGCAGCAATAAGCAAAAAGAAGAAGATCAGCACAAGCAGCATCAATTTACGCCCGCGACGAGGTACCTTCACCTCCTCATCGCCTGCGGCTTCTTTATTATCCTTTGCCATGTTCTCTCTCCATTATTGTTGCTCATTGTAGCCTGAAAGCGCAAAAGATCTCATATTTTTCAATCAGGTACGCGATCAGGATCGCGTGTACCCTATGCACCATGGCTTAGGCAAATAAATTAAGCGCACCATCATCAGTAAGCATCTCATCTACTGACGATTGTTCGACATCTTCATCGTCAATGCTGTTTTTTGCAAATAATATGCCGCTCTCCTCCTGATGGTGTTTTTCCTGCTGTCCATCACCGAAACTGCCCTCACCGCTAAAGTCGGTCATGGAGGTTTTGGCATCAATCCCATTATCAAAGAGGGCAAGCTTTAAGGCATCAATGCTTTGTGCAACCAGTCTGCGGGTGGCCATCTCCTGCGCTGCTATGGTGACATTGACAGCTTTATCATTTTCATCAGCATCAATTGAAATTTCCATACGACCAAGTCCGTTAGGATTTAGATCAAAAGTAAATTTTTTCATGTTGCGCGCAGCCATAGTCATCACTGCCTTGGAAATCTCTTCGGCATTTTTGCGTACATCAGATGACAGCGTCAGCATATCTTTGCGCAATTGAGAACTGCGGTTTTCCTTTGCTATTGCCCTAGCATCAGACAGTCCCTGAGCAGCCCCGCTTGGATCATCACTCTCTGCGCTTATATTCTGTATATCAATGCTGCCAACGGCATAAGGATCTGATTGTTCATCGCTGAAAGATGCATTGGATGCAACTGCATTTGCGCCGTTTTCCACACTGGTACTAAGACTCTCTCTTAGCTGCTGTAGAGCATAATTTAAGCTTTGCGCTTGACTATTGTTATCGGCAAAGTTTTCAGAGGAGTTATTATCATCAAAGTTTTGCAAAGCATGCAGTGAATCATCAATAAAACCTAACTCATCGGCATTTTTTTCAAGCAGTGATAACTGCGTGCCATTGCTTATCTTAAGATCCTGCACCCCACTTTGAGTCATCATATAGGCAAGGGATGAATCCTCGTTATGGATGCCTTCTCCATCATGCAGACCGTCACGTCCAAGCAGACTCTTTGCATAGTCCTGCAGCACGGTTGCGTTATCTGCTAAGTTTTGTTGCTTTATGCTAGCTTGGACATTCGTACCCTTTGACTTATCTGATAATTTAGCACCTAGCAAAATATCATCGGATACGTTCTCATCTGCAGGTGATACCAATAAATCACTTCTATCCTGAGAGCTGTCAGTTGTATCGGTCGCAGGATTTAAAAGCGCACTCATCCACTGACAAGTATCATCAATTGCCGAAGATGCATGCCCCTGATCCTTTTCATCATCTTTATCTTGGCACTCATCATCAGACTCTTTACTGCGCATGCTAGAACTCTTTTTTACAGTAGAGTTCCTGTCAGATAACGGTGAAACACTATTTGAATTTTTTGAAGATGACAGGGGTAATTTAGCACCTATCCCCTGATTTGTAGAATGGATCTTAGCAATTGCTGAGAAGATCCCATTTAGCCCCTGCTGTTCATTTGCTGATAAATCAAACAGCATTGCGGCAAAATCTGCACCTAGAGCCTGAGCAGAGGCTTTGGAGCTTCCGCCTGTGGCAGAATCCTTGGCAATTGAAGTGCTTATATTATTTAGTGACTGCATATGTCAGCTCCGTTATTTATGCGCTTCTCTTAGCCTTTATATCCTTATTTTAATATCAGGATCACTAATTAGAAGAACATTGCTGACATATAAAAAGCAATATACTTGCCAAGTTTAAAAATACGTTTTTAAGTAAAATTTACTCCTCTTTGCGATCATCCTTTTTTAAGGCACGCAAAGCTTTGACTGCAGCCTCAAGCTCTGGTGGCAATGGTGCCTCGGCCTTGAGAGTACGTCCATCAGTTGGAGAGAAAAAGGTAATACGGAAGGCATGCAAAAACATGCGCTTTAACCCAAGAGTCCTCAAATAGGCATTAAATTCCTTATCACCGTACTTCTCATCTCCACCTACAGGATGCTTGGCATAGGCACTGTGAACACGGATCTGGTGAGTTCTGCCGGTATGAGGCATAGCTGCCATTAAGGTAGCACCAGGCAGAACCTCAACGATATCATAGCCTGTGGATGAGGGAGCACCGCGGCGGAAATCGACCTCGACCATACGCTCGCCTGAACGCAACTCATTTCTTATAAGAGGCGCACTGATAAGTTTCTGTCTTCTGTCCCATTTGCCAGGAACTAAAGTGAGATAACGCTTATGCACAGCCCGTTGCCTAAACTGCTCATGAAGATTGCGCAACGCACTGCGACGCTTGGCCACAATAAGACAGCCTGAGGTTTCCCTATCTAATCGATGACACAGCTCAAGATACCTAGATTCAGGACGTAAGGCTCGCAGGGCCTCAATGAGTCCAAATTCAATACCGCTGCCACCGTGGGCTGCCAATCCTGCAGGCTTGTCCACTACCAAAAGATCATCATCCTCATACACGATACGGTTTTTAAGATCCTGCACCAAATGAAGATTGGATGAAGGCACAGTCACAGCCCCTTTGGTCACAGTCACCGGAGGGATCCTTATCACATCCCCTGATTGTAGCTTGTAGGATGGCTGTACCCGGCCCTTATTGACACGGACTTCGCCCCGGCGAAGAATTCTGTAAATAAGCGATCTAGGCACACCCTTTAAATTACGTGCCAAATAATTATCAAGTCTCTGACCTGCATCGTCTTCGTTTGCAGTCTTAAAGCTTACACCCTCATGCACGGTGTTTTCTGTTACTGGTGGGAGCATGCTAACCTCATTTGTTAATATGCGTATTTTACCAAAGTTACCGCAGTTCAAAAATGGTGCGATGACACGCAATTTTTTTAGAAAAAACAAAAGCCATGGCTAACTATGTGGCATAATATCGCCTGCGGAGATACGACAGCCTAATGTTCATGGTTTCTGTTTTCGTAATTTGCGTGATTCCTGCTTGGGATGCCAAGCGTCCACCTCTAATGAGCGACGGTATATTAGCGCTCCTCAATGTGGATAAAGGATACACCGCGGCACCGTTGGTGTGACCCCTCCCCTAAAGGGACAAGGCGCGTCTGCTTACGGTTTGTGAAACAAAATGCGTAGCTTAAAGAATACCTTTTTACCGGACAAATTTTTTACAGCAAGAA
>CAVJLP010000008.1:0-33630 GCA_963650525.1 Firmicutes bacterium CAG:534 | reverse complement strand
GAATTTGGCTGTGTTTCGCTTTTAAGAGTGCACTATGCCTTTTAAAACAAACTAAGGGAACGACATTCCCAGCTTGCCTGTTGATAAATATTTATCAATGGGAACCTTGGCCTGCTGTCAATGAACATCAGGTATATGTTCTTTTTTAAGAAAAAGGATGCCAACGGCCGTGCTGTTATACCCAAGCCCCGTTTAAGAAAGGTTAAGGGCTCTCTTTGAGTACGCCTTATTGAGGAGCTTTTCTCGTGAAGAGAATGCTTATTAACGCCACTCAACAAGAAGAGGTGCGCGTAGCTTTAGTCGATGGTCAAAAGCTGTATGATCTCGATATTGAATCCCCTCAGCATGCCAACAAGAAAGCTAACATCTACAAGGGCATCATCACCCGCGTTGAGCCATCCCTCGAGGCTGCGTTCGTAGATTATGGTGTTGAACGCCATGGTTTTCTCCCGTTAAAGGAAATTGCACCTGAATACTTCCCTCAAGGCACCAACTTCCAGGACAGAGCATCCCTAAAGGGGGCCTTAAAGGAAGGTACCGAGGTTATTGTGCAGATTGAGAAGGAAGAGCGCGGACTCAAGGGTGCTGCTCTTACAACTTATGTCTCACTTGCAGGCTCATACCTAGTGCTGATGCCCAATAATCCCCGTGCAGGCGGTATTTCCCGTCGTATTGAAGGTGAGGATCGCTCTGAGCTTAAGGCTGCAATGAAGGGACTTGAGGTTCCTGAAGGAATGGGCATCATCGTCCGTACCGCAGGTGTAGGCAAAACCGCCGATGAGCTTTCTTGGGATCTGTCAATCCTGATTAAGCTGTGGGATCTTATCAAGGATGCCGGCTCCAAACGTCGTGCTCCTTTCCTTATTCATCAGGAATCAAATATTGCTCTACGTGCAATCCGTGATTATCTGCGTCAGGATGTAGGCGAGATCCTAGTTGACAGCCAGAATGTATATGATGAGGTTTTACATTATATACGTCAGGTACGTCCTGAATTTGAAAGCAAAATCCATCTGTATTCGTCTGCAGGCGGTGTACCGCTGTTTTCAAAGTTCCAGATTGAATCCCAGATTGATTCTGCCTATCAGCGCGAAGTGCGTCTGCCATCAGGTGGTGCCATCGTCATCGATCCTACTGAGGCTCTAACTTCTATCGATGTTAACTCCGCTAAGGCTACCCGTGGTGGCGATATCGAAGAGACTGCACTTCAGACCAATATTGAAGCTGCTGAGGAAATTGCCCGTCAGCTAAGACTGCGCGATATCGGTGGTTTGGTGGTTATCGATTTTATCGATATGACTCCGCTTAAAAATCAGCGCGAGATCGAAAACCGCATGCATGAGGCAGTTCGTCAGGATCGTGCTCGCATTCAGTTTAGCCGTATTTCACGCTTTGGCTTACTTGAGATGTCCCGCCAGAGACTACGTCCTTCCCTTGAGGAATCCTCATCACACGTCTGCCCGATGTGTAAGGGTCAGGGCACAGTGCGTGATACCTCCTCACTGGCACTGTCTATCATGCGTCTAATTGAGGAAGAGGCTCATAAGGATACTGCCTGTGATGTATATGCAGTATGTCCAGTTGAGGTGGCAACCTTTATCCTAAATGAGAAGCGCGATCAACTAGCTTCCATTGAAAGACGCAATCACATGACCATTACCGTGATCCCTGATAAGCATTACATGCCTCAGGATTACATGGTTCAGCGTGTTCCTCAGCAAAATGCAGGACAGACTCAAAACAGCATTCAGATGCTGCGCTCCTTAAATGAAGAGGCCCGCCGCAATGATGAGGAAAAATTTCTAAATCGTGAGGAGCAGACTGAGGTAAAGCCAAGCGATGAACCGGCAATATCTGCCCAGCAGCTCTCTGAGACCTATATCCAGCCCTCTCAGAGTACTGTACGCCGTGAGGTAAAAAGCGAGACTAAGAGCGAGCGCAAGCCTCGTCAGACTCAAACAAGAGAACGCCGCCGCCGTGAAGAGCCACAGCCTCAGAGCAAAGGAATACTCGGCGCAGTGACCAGCTTCCTGTCAGGGATCTTCGGTACCAAGAAGGAAGAAGAGGAGCCTAGCACCAAGCGTCGTTCTACCCGTAGCACTGAGCGTCGTAGCACTACCAAGACTACCCGTACCCAGACCAAACGTACCACTACCCGTACCGCAAAGGCTGATAAGAGTGAAGGTCTAGTAGCAGAGCGTGCCGAAAAGACCGAACGTACTACACGTACCGAGCGCCCAGAGCGTGCAGAAAAGGTTGAGAAAACCGAGCGTCGTCCTCGTCGCACCCGCACCTCTGAAAGTGCAACTGAGGTACGTGCCAAGCCTGAACGTGCCGAGCGTGTAGCAGAACATGTAGCTGATGATGAGACCCGTGAGCGTCCGCAACGTCAGCGCCGTCAGCGTACCGATGGTGAGACTCCACGCCGTGCTCCACGCCGTCGTGGTGTTGAGGTTACTGCAACCCAAATCATTCGTGCCAACACCCTCACCAAGCCTCAGCAATGGCAGGCTGTTGAGCATAAGGCTCTAGAATTTACTGAGGAGCCTATGGGTAATATTGAGGATCCAAGTGCTCCTGATTTTACTGTAGTACCACAGCCTCGCGCCTATGAAGCAGGTCTTGAGTATAGCAAGGCAGATCGTGTAGCAGGCTTTGCCGCAGCTGTAGATGAGGCTGAAATCCCTGGTATTTCAGAGCCTGAGGATATTAGACCTGACTTTAGCAGTAATACCTCAGCTCGATCCTTTGAGGATGGTGCTTTGTTTGAGAAATCCTCAAGCCATGGTGGTTTTTCAAGTGCAACTGCCAAGGCCGGTACCTACCGCTCAATTGATACTCAGCGTAATTCAGATCCATTTGATGATCGTGATTAAGATGAGGAACTAAATTACCAAGGGGGATCACATGATCCCCTTTTTTTTCACAAAGCTTTGTAGGTTTGATAAAAACTAATTTACAAAGCTTTGTGCAAAAGATAGATATAACGGAGATAAATATGGATCAGTCACTTTTGCCTAGTATCTACGACTTCATTTCTCACACCTATCCCTTCTCACAGCTATCCCCACTTGAGACCGATGCAGTAGCTGCCGCAATCCGTATTTCTTATAAGAGCACGGAGGATACCTTAGATAACGAGGATCTTACAGGAGGCCTCTACATGGTGCGTACGGGAGCTGCCGAAGAAGTTAACAAAAATGATAACTCACTACGCGCACGTCTTGGGGTTGGAGATACCTTTGGCTACACCCAGATCAATAAGGAAGGCCCCAGCGACTATTTCGTACGCTTTGTAGAAAATACCCTGTTGTATTTTATTAATAAGCAGGTACTGCAGTTTCTTATAGATAAAAACCATGATGTAGGCGAATACTTCAATGCCAAAGAATGGGTCAGACTATCATCTACTCATTCCTTTGACGAGGATGGCAATGTGGTTAAGAATGAGCGTACCGCCAAAAACATCTGTCGTGACAAGCCACCGCTTATCTCAAAGGACAATACTGTGCAGGAGGCGGCAGCTGCAATTGCTAGGCATCACAGCTACATGGCAGTGGTAACAGATAATAGTGGTGATAAGCCTATCGGAGTCATTACCGCCAGCGATATAGCAGGACGTGCTGTAGCTCAAGGACTGTCCTTTGATACCAAGGTAGATATGATCATGACACCAAAGGTCATTTCAATTGACGCCTCATTGCCAATTGAGCATGTTTATGAGCTGATGATCATGAACAATGTGCGCTGTGTCCCGGTAACTGAAAATGGCCAAATAGTAGGTCTTATCACCACCACCGAGCTTCTTGAGAACTCAGCCCTTGAAGCCGTATTCTTAATTCGTGACATCAAGAATGCCCCCTCCATTGAAACACTAGAGCAACTGTCAAAACGGGTCAAAAATGTGTTTATCTCCATGCTTGAATCACAGATGCGACCTCATTTGATGCAGCGTATGATGTCACGCATTGCCGACATGTTTGCCGACAGGATCATCAACATTGTCCTCGATGAGGTCGGCAGTGCCCCCTGCTCCTTCTCCTTTGTAGCAGCAGGCTCACTTGCCCGCTGCGAGGTTCAACTCCTATCTGATCAAGATAATGCCATCATCACCGAGCGCCCGCTTAATAATGAGGAGACTCAGTATTTCAGAGATCTCGCCGACAAAATCTGCAAGGGACTTAACCGCTGCGGCTACCCTTTGTGCGATGGCAACTATATGGCCTCCAATCCTCAATGGTGTGCCTCCTATTCTGAATGGACGCAAAAATACGATAGCTGGATTGCAGAAACCTCCTCGCAGGCCATACTAAACAGCATAGTCTTTATGGACATCCGTCTGCTTTATGGTGATGAATTCCTAGTTAACAAACTAAAGCAACATCTTATTCATAAGATTAAGAGCAACTCAAGATTTCTGGCAACCCTCTGCCAATCCACAACCGCGGTGGCACCTCCACTTGGTACCTTCAGACAGTTCGTATTAACCAAGGATGGCAACTCAACTCCTTCGCTTAATATCAAATCGCAGGCGGTAAACCTTATTGTGGAGCTCGGACGTCTGTATGGACTAGGAGCAGGATCCATGAGCGCTGATACCTATCAGAGGCTATCTGATGCCGTAGAGGCCGGGCTTTTAAAACGCGATGACTTCCGTGAGCTTGCTGAGGCCTACTCTTTTTTAAATTCAGTACGTTTTAAGCATCAGCTCGATGCCTTAAAATCAGGACAGAAACTGTCAAACCTGCTAGCACCCTCGGAGCTTACTCAGTTTGAACGTAACCACCTGCGCGATGCTTTTAGGATCATCGCAAGACATCAGGCGGCAGCTAATGTCCGCTTTGCTCCAGGGTTAGGAATTTTAAGCTAAGGATGCTGACATAATATGCTGTCATTTTTATTTGATCCGTTGCAAAAACTTAAGCATCGTATTGATAAAACCAAACACTCAGGGAAGGTTCCGCCTGAGTTTTTGCCCATGTATGATGTGACAATTCCCGATGCGAAAACGCCTTTCTCAAAACTTGAGCTCATAGCACTCGATTTTGAAACTACCGGCCTTGATTTTAATTCCGACAGGGTTTTATCCTGCGGTGGGATCACACTTGATAAGAATGGGATCGATTTTCAGACAGCATTTCATCATATTCTAAAGACCGATGCCACTATCAATAAGGACAGTGCTGTTATCAATATGATCACCCCCGAGCAGTTGTTGCAGGGAGAAGATCCTCAGGCAGTCTTCCACAAGCTCTCAAAGAGACTTGCAGGCAAGGTGATCATTACGCACTGTGCCGTAATTGAATATACCTTTTTAAAAAAATGCTTTAATCTCTCTCAGGATCTTGAGCTGCCGATGATCTTTCTTGACACGTTAAATCTTGAGCGCTCAATGGTAAGAGCTACTGGACGTGACGGTGAGTTTTCCTTAAATAAGATAAGAGAGCGCCGTGGCTTTCCACAATACGAGGCTCATAACGCTCTTTGGGATTCAATTGCCACAGCCGAGCTTTTCATGGCTCAGCTTAAAGATCTGTTTGGCAAGAAAGAACCAGTTCTCTGTGAGCTCTACAAGCGCTCACACTAAAATTTAACGGCGACGCAAGGACATGCCATATGCATTTCGTGCCTTAAGGGATGCCACCATATGTGGCTTGGCACTCTCTAATGTCACCTCAGCTCTGACTTTTCTAAAATCAGTATCAGTGCTTCTGGTATCATTTAAGGCAGGTTGCAACATCTTTGAGATCATATCCACCTCACCTGCTGGCAATCCTGTGCGTGATACTACCTCTTTTTCATCAATGCCCTGTCTTAAAAGCTCGCGCGCCGACTGCTCAGATGATTGCAGATTGTTTTGAACTGGGGTGATATTTTCAGCTTTTACATATTCACCATCATTAATGCTCTTACCCTGTACAGGTGGTTGCTGCTTTTTTTTAAGCTGCTGCTTTAGTTCATTTACCTCCTTATTTAAGGCATTAAATTGAGCATTGAGGGAATTTATCGATACATCATAGGCCTTCTGAACATCAATGGAATGCTGAGCATGATCAGTAAAATACTGTAAGCTACGCTCAAGCACCTTAATCCTCGAGTCAAAACTACTCTGGCCCTCATTTGCTTTCTCAATAAGATTAGACAGCTCAGATAGCTGTGCATCAACCTTGTCAAGACGCTTTTCCAAAGCCTTTACACTACGCGATGAAATTATGAAGGAAATTAAGATCAAAATCAGCAGTGCTAAAACAGAGCTGAAGATCATAACCATCGATACATCGATATAAGAATGCACTTTTAATCCCAAGCCTAGCTATTTAAGGTAGCAACATCATCCCACTCATCATCAGAGAGCAGTTTGGTCAGATCAATCAAAATAAGCAGATCATCGTTGGTATTGCAGACTCCGCTTATAAATTTGGTAGCATCGTCTGTTCCCACACTTGGAGTTTCGTCAATATCATTGGTATTAAGATCAGCAACCTCTGCCACGCTATCTACCAAAATTCCAACTACATGAGAGCCTGATTCGGTGATCATGATCCTAGTGTTATCGTCAACTGCTGCAGGCTCTAGACCAAAGCGCTTACGGGTATCTATCACAGTAACCACATTACCGCGCAGATTTATGATCCCAAGGACATAATCAGGAGCACCGGGGACTGGAGCAATATCGGTATAGCGCAAGACCTCGCGTACCTGCATTACATTGACACCATATAGCTCCTGTCCCAAATGGAAGGTTACCCAACGCTTAAGTTCACCATCCACATTTTTTGCAGAAGCTACTGCAATTGCACCGTTTCCCATATGTTTGTCCTTTTATTACGCTGTCTAAAGACCACGTTTACTATACCATTTTTCGCCAGATTTAGATGCCACATCCGTGGCATTTGCCCAATTAGCATCCAAACGCTGATCTTAATTTTGCTCATGTGATAGTGCGTCTAATGCCAGTCCCTGATTGAGCATGGTAACTAGGGCCGGCACATGTAACAGCGCACACATTTCTTTTTTGACAATGCCGGCAAGATATGGTCTTGAGCCGGCCTTAAGTCTAAATTTAACCTGCGATTTTTCAATGATGCGATTGCCTTCTAATACATCACAGCCTAGAGCCCACTTACTGTTATTGAGCACTATCATATATTGATATGAATGTTGCTGTGTGTCCTCAGGCTTTACATAAGAGAGAGTATCCACCACCGAGATCTTCTCACCGCGCATATCAGAAAGTCCTAAATACCAACGCGGATGCTTGGCAATTTTTGTAAGTGGTCCTATTTCATAGATCCCGCCAAGCTCTATCAACGGCACGGCAAAGCGTACCCCCTTGACAAGAAAGAATAGCACCTGAAATTCGTCCTCAAGATCGATATTGCTCCAGCAAAGACTCTCAGGCAGAGCCTCTTTTATAGGTTCTACAGCCGTACTCTCAGATAAGCCACACTCTGGCTTGATGTCAACGTTCTGGCAAGAGATTTCAGCGCTTTGCTCACAGATGTCTGTACGGGAAGGTAGAGTTTTAGCCACACAGGCATTTTCTGCAGTGCAGGCACTCTCTGTTGCAACTTCTACAACCTCATTCTTAGTATCTGTAGTAGCAGTTTTCTCAAACGTAATTTCTGCTGATGTTTTATTTGCAGTTGCCACCGCTTCATCAGTATCAGTTGATGTATTTAAGGCCTCAAGCAAAGAGGCTATAGACGGAGGAGTACAAAGTAGCGTCTGCTTATTTTTGACATTAACTTCAAAATTTGGCTCAGGCTCTAAGATATAGGACTTAGACGTTCTAGCAATATCTGCAAGATCCTCATCTGCTTCATGCGCAAAGCTTAAATTTAACTCATCAGTGTTACAGATCCTGTCTTTATTTATTGCTTCAGCATCATCTGAAAGTTCCCTCACTAAATTTAAGCCCTGGCTTTTCTCTGAAGGAACAATTATTTTGTCTGCACCTAAAACTCCCAAAGTTGTGCTCTCATCGCGGTGATTTTCAAAAACAGTTGCGAAAGACTCATCTGCACAAGCCTCAGACTTATCCTCAAAGCTCTCCTTGAGAACTGTATTCGACCCATCATCTGTTAGGACTACACTTTGAGATCTGGGATGATTTTTTTTAGCTGATAAAAACTTGCGCACAGATTGATTAGGCTCAGCACATTTATTAGGTGCATATTTATCAGATGGCATCAAATAGCTCTTAGTCAGCTCTTGTCTCTTTGGCTCATCGATTACGATCCTCTCAGGCTCATCAAAAAGCATCTGCTCAAAATAAGATAGCAGATCCTCTTTTTCATTTTCATAATGAGTCATGCTATCTCCTATAGGGTAAGCATCGAGTTAACATCGTCTTCGATAAGTCTTTGGCAAGAGTGCTCAAGCTTTTGCTGCCGCTCATCCTCAAGGATCTGTCTTAAAAGATCGGGAACATTGGCACCATTATGCTCAATCTCAAAGGCAACCACTGTTTTTAACAAGCGCAGATAAGCAACATTGCCACGGGATCTACGGTTCATAAGTGGCAATGGGATATGGCGAAAGCTTGAATCACGAAAACCGTTATCAAGAGGGATGAGATCATTCCACAGATGATTTTCATAAAGCTCATGCAACTGCGCAACTGATTCCTCGGCTCCCTCTATATGATCATCAAACATGGTGGGAACTATAAGATAATTTATTTCCTTGCCAGATGATGCCTTTTGCATGATATCAAAGGTCTTAACCATGCCTTCAAGTCCCTTTAGGGCTAAAAATTCTGCTTGAGTTGGAACTATAACCAAAGATGCTGCTACCAGTGCATTCACCATGAGCGCCCCCAATACCGGCGGGCAATCTATCAGCACCACATCATAGTCATCATCCACGAAGCTTAGGATTTTGCTTAAGATACGCCCCACTCCCTGACGGCCTGAAAGCTGTCTGTCGACGGTGGCCAAAGCCATGGTAGCGGCAATTAAATCAAGGCCTGCAAAACGGGTATAGGTGATGGCACTGCTGACACTGTCCTTATCAAAATGAGGGAGCTTATAGAGATCATATAAGGAGCGCTCCAGCGATTCATCGCTAAAGCCTAGGTAGGCTGTAAGTGATGCATGAGGATCAGTGTCAACCACCAAGACCTTAAGTCCCTGACGCACAAGCCAACCTGCTAAAGTGGCCACGCTGGTGGTTTTACCCACTCCACCCTTTTGACTTGCAACAGCCCATACCAACATGATCTGCTCCTAAACTGCTTTATAAGCATCAGTGTCCGAAATTTAAGATAACGCTGTCATCATCTGAACGATTGATCTTAAGACGGCCCTCGCCGGCCTTGTCAGAGCTTGCAGGAGAGATGATCTTCTCGGCATCCTCACCTTCGACAGTCTCAAGGTTCTTACGCTCATTCATGATGTAGCGTGAGATCGCAATTACCACACGACGGTTCAAAGCCCGTCCTGCCCCGGTTTCATTAGAGACAAAGGGATGATACTGACCATAGCTTTCAACAGCCATGCGCTCAGGCTCAATGCCGTCTGCAACCAGCTCCTTTAAGACATTGACGCCACGCTGGGCTGACAACTGCCAACTGTCCTTGAAAATTCCATCTGGAATAAAGGAATCATCGGTATAACCGCGCACACGTATATAGTTATTAAGCGGTGTCAGCGCCACTGCAATACGCGCAATTATGGGACGGGCACGACTTAAGATAGAGGCAGAATCCTTGGCAAAAAGCACTCCTGAATTGATATTAAGCGTAAGCCAGTTTTCATCCTCTTCAATCTGCACTTCCTTTTCAGCACCACTCTTAGAGAGCGACTCAGTTATGGACTTACGGATAGAATCAAAGGGAGTACCAAATTCACCCTGTCCACGATTCTCCCCCTCTACATTAGTCTTGCCGCCCTCAGCCACCATCTTGGAGGTGTTACCACCGGGAGTGAAACCACCAGCACCAGAATCGGAGCCTCCATCAGGTTGCTCAGTATGCGGTGAGCCATTGGTATGGGTTTTGGTTTCAGAGACGAGCAGATCACCTGAGGCAGTTGAGATCTCAGCACTATTCTCACCGCTTTGCCCCATATCATAGCCACCATTACCACCTGAGGTATTAGGTGAGTTATCCGCAGGAGAGCCTGCCGAGGTAAAGTTCATAATCGTGCCACCACCGTGCACTGAGCGTGACTTAGGCTCAATGGAGTCGGCTGCATTCTGCGCACTCTCTGCCTGCTTGGATACCGTTTCCTCAAGAGAGCCTGGGATCAAAAGCACGCCACCTGCTGCAGATACCAAATTTTCACTAAAGGCTGAGGCCACAGACTGTGCCATCGACTGAGCCTCAGACTGCTTGGCCATAGCAAAGGCGTACAGCACCACGAACACTGCAAAGAGCAGTGTCATGAAGTCAGCATACGACACCATCCAACGTTCAAGGTTGGCATGCTCCGGTGGTTTCTTTTTAGGCATAATCTCCGCCCTTTCTTACTGATCGCGCTTGCCGGTATAGATTGCCAGACGACGCTTTAACATCAGGGAGTTTTCACCTGCTGCAATTGATACTAGTCCTTCCATGGTCATGATCTTATACACAGACACTGTTTCAATTGCCATCTTGATACGACCTGAGGCCGGCAGGCACAAAAGGTTTGCAAACACTAGACCGAAAATGGTGGCCACGAAGGCAGTTGCAATTGACGGTCCTAAGAGATCAGGTCTGTCAAGCAAGGACATGGCATGTATAAGACCGAGCACAGCACCGATAATACCCATGGTAGGAGCAAAACCACCCATAGCCTCAAAGTATTTAACCGCAACAGCGCTCTTATCCTCCTCAAGAGAGATAGCGTTATCTAGGAGCTCCTTAATCACATCCTTGTCCACACCATCTACGATCATCTGCACACCATCGCGCGTGAAATCATCAGGTGCAGAGCTGATTGACCCCTCAAGAGCAAGCATACCTTGTGCACGTGCGGTATTAGATAAGGAGACTAAAAACTCAGCTTGGGCATCAAGATTAGGATTAGGCGCTGAGAGCAACCACATAAACTTTTTCCAAGACGATCCCAAAGATGACAGCGGAAACTGCACAAGACACGCGGCGAATGCTGTTCCGCACACCACCACGAATGCCGGGAGATTGATGAGAATAGTAGGTGATGTGCCTTCCATCATCATACCTGCGATGATACATCCCATACCTACAACCAGACCTATTAAGTTCATGTCTAACTCCTGGCTCTAACTTAAAATTCCTTACTTATATCTGTTGCCAGCTCTTCAAGAGGTAGCACCAGATCAGCAATTCCTGCATTTACAACCGCCTGAGGCATACCATATACCACACAGGAGGCTTCATTCTGCGCCCAGATCACCGCGCCCTTGTTCTTCAAAAGCCGACAACCCTCACACCCATCTGAGCCCATGCCAGTTAAAATGATCCCCAATACCCTTGAGCCGTAGATCTGAGCTAAAGAAGCAAAGGAAACATCAACACAGGGATTGTAATTTACGCGGCCATTGTCTTTTAAGATCCTGATTTTGGCACTAGAGAGTGTACGCTCAAAAATCATCTGCATGCCACCTGGAGCAATGTAGACCCAGTCAGGTTGCAGAATATCACCATCTTTGGCCTCGACTACGTGTAGCGCAGACATCTCATCTAACCGCTCAGCGAAGGTTTTGGTAAAGGTAGCTGGCATATGCTGCACTATCACCGTGGGCACATTAAGCTTTGGCAACTTGGGGATCACATTCTGCAGTGCAATTGGACCTCCAGTTGAACTGCCTATGGCTAAAACGGCATGCCTTATATTGGACTTTTTATAGGATGTAGTATGTGTCTTATGATCACCAAAGGAGAATTTAACTGCCGCCGGTACTCCCTGATCATGCCCAAGCATATTATTGATGCGATCATATTCTCCTCTGATCTGTGAGGAAACATGAGGAGTCGGGGCCGTGGATATAGTTGAAGTATGCTGACGCAGACGCTCAATTATCCCCATGTTATCAGAGGTACCTGCCACTTTGGCAGTAGCATTTCTTTTTAAGGACATGCGGTAACGACTTCTAGCTACAGTCCTAATAAGACTACGCAAACCATTTACCACCTCATCCTTACGTGAGGCAATTTCCTGAAAGTTTTTGGGCATAAAGTCCACAGCCCCGGCCTCAAGTGCCTTCATGGTGGCGCTGGCACCTTCAGTAGTCAAAGATGAAAACATCAAAATGGGAGTTGGATTTTTGGCCATGATCTCTTTTACAGCACTGATACCATCCAATACTGGCATTTCAATATCCATGGTGATGACATCAGGATGCAGACTTTGCGCCATATCGACGCCTTCACGTCCGTTTCTAGCCTCACCCACTATCTCAAGCAGCGGATCGACCTTAATGATCTCGGCAAGACGCTTTCTAAAGAAGGTCGAGTCATCAACAATCAAAACCTTAAAAGTCATGGCTATTGCTTAATACCTCTTTGTGCTTTTGTGGGCATAGGCCTTAATCAGCCCTGGAATATCTAAGATAAGCGCAATTCCACCATCTGAGGTAACGGTAGCTCCGGCAAGTCCCGGAACCTTATGGAGTATGTTGTCCAAAGGCTTGATTACCACTTCCTCCTGCCCGAGCAGATCATCTACGACAAAACCTACCTGCTGTGCAGCTGACACCTGCACAAGGACAATATGCGCCTTAGATCCCAGATAGTCATCGATTTCAGCATGTTCAAACCACTGACGCAGGAAGAATAAGGGAATGGCCTTGTCACGGATGACTATGGTATTTAGACCGTCGACATTACGCATGGAATCAAGTGGCAGATAGAAGATCTCCGACACCGATGTCAAAGGCAGAGCAAAGGTTCTCTTTGAGATCTGGATCATCAGAGTAGGCAAAATGGCCAGCGTTAGCGGTACCTTGATTTCAATAGTCGTGCCCTTGCCGTATTCAGAGAGTACACGTACTGAGCCGTTTAGCTTGTTGATATTGGTCTTCACCACATCCATGCCCACACCACGTCCTGAAATATCAGTCACCACGGTATTGGTGGAAAAGCCTGGTGCAAAAATGAGGTTTAAGGCCTCTTCATCGGATAATCTGTCAGCGCTGGCCTTATCCATGATCCCCTTACGCACCGCCGCCTCACGTAGCTTTTTAGGATCCATACCCTGACCGTCATCTGAGATCTTAAGCAGTATGTGATCACCCTGCTGGGAGGCTGCAAGCAGCACCGTACCATTTTCACTCTTACCGGCGGCAATACGCTCCTTAGGAGTTTCAACACCATGATCACAGCAGTTGCGTACCATGTGTACCATAGGATCTGCAAGGGCATCAACAAGATTCTTATCAAGTTCAGTATCCTCACCTTCCATGCGCAACTCGATTTTCTTGCCAAGCTTATGTGCCAGATCACGCACAACTCTCGGGAAACGTCCAAATACCTTCTTTACAGGTTGCATGCGTGTCTTCATCACTGCACTTTGCAGATCACCTGTGATGACATCTAAATTGGAAATAGTTTTGGACAGATCATGATCATCTGAACGATGCTGTGCCATATTAACCAGACGGTTACGCACCAACACCAGCTCTCCTACCATGTTCATAATGTCATCAAGTACCTTGGTGTCTACACGTACCGTACTCTCCTGCTCACTCTTATGCTCGCTCTTGGTACTGCTAAAAGATGCGGTGTTAGAAGCAACCGGGGCTTTTGCCGGCACTACAGGAACTGTAGGAACTACACTGTCTGTATTTGTAGGAATCTTGGGGCATGCAGTCTCGTGACCTGATACCTTATTTAAGGAAGCATCTGCCTGTGCCAAAAGCTCGTCAAAATCCTTATCGGTTTCATCAGCCTCTAAAGCCTTATCCCCTGCAACACCAGGAGCTTTGCCCTTACCGTGAAGCTCATCTAACAAGGCTTCAAACTCAGCCTCGGTAATATCATCAGAGCCATCAGAGGTAGTGGCAAGAGAGGCATCATTATCAGCACCGGGGGCTACTCCCTTGCCGTGTAGCTCATCGAGCAAAGCTTCAAACTCAGCTTCGGTAATATCATCGACACTGCCAGTGTCAGACTTTTCCTCAGACTTTAGAGCTTCCTCCTTATGAAGCTCGGGCAGCACCTGATCCTTGGGTATATCCTCACTCGCAGCAGGAGGCTGTCCCTGTGACAGCGCATGTAATCTTTCAATAAGATCAGTTGGAGGATCCTCTAGAGCTTCACCGTTTTTAACGTTTTCAAACATGGCGGTGATTTCATCATAGGCGGCCAAAACCGCATCCATAAGCTCAGAGCTCATGGTGATGCGCCCGTTACGCAACTCATCAAACAAGCTTTCTGCAGCATGACAGACTTCAACTAAGGAGTTTAGCTGCAGGAATCCTGCGCCACCTTTTACGGTGTGGAAACCTCTGAAGATTGCATTTAAAAGCTCCCTGTCATCAGGGGTCTTTTCAATCTGCACTAGTTGCTCATCAAGACGCTCAATGATTTCTCCGGCCTCGACGATAAAATCCTGCAGAATTTCCTCATCCATAATTAATCCTCGGTCTAAAATCCAAGACTTGCCAACAGATCATCAACCTCATCTTGGGAGGAGGCCACATGAGCCTCAAGATCCTTTGATGTAACCGACGGTCCCTGTGGAGATAGATTGTCAACAGCAACACTCTTGCTTGGAGTCTTAGCTTTACTCTTGTCACCAAAGGTAACTAGAAAGCTTACTAATTTGTCTTCAACCTCGCCTACGAGGCTTATAACCTTAAGTAGCATCTGCCCGGTAAGATCCTGATATCCCTGAGCCATCATGATGTTGCCAAGCTCTTTTTGCAAAAGTGCGCTTATGTCCTTGGTCTTGGCGATAAATTCATCGACGCTGTGACAAAGTCCCACAAAGGAGGAGCGGTCAATGTGACCATGCATGAGCTCATTCCACAGCGGATCAAGTTGTGCAACAAGCTCCTGTATATGTGACACCTGCGGCATACTACTATCCACGGCATCTAAGGTTTTATTGGCCGCATCTGCAGTCATGGTAATAATAGACTGCAACCGCTCTGATGCATCCGGAAGCTCTACTGAGGTTATCTTCTGCAGATGCTCATCCTCAACAAAACTGGTAAGTGACTGATGCAGATCACGCGTAAGATTACCCACCGCGCGATATAGCTCATCCTCACGTAGCCTCTTGGCAATCTCAAGAAACATCAACTCAGCCTCGTCATACATGCCAGCATCCAGCAGATCACGGATTTCATCTAGCTCCTGGATCTTCAATCTCTTGGCATCTAAGGCTGAAAGCTCGCTCATAGCAGTTTCCTAATTGAAGCGCTCAAAAATCTTATCAAGCTTTTCCCTTAGGGTAGCGGCGGTGAACGGCTTGACAATATATCCATTCACACCAGCTTTGGCAGCCTCAATGATTTGATCACGCTTGGCCTCAGCAGTTACCATCAAAACCGGCATCGCATGTAGCTTGGGATTTCTTCTTATGGCGCGCAAAAGATCAATACCCTGCATGATAGGCATATTCCAGTCAGTGATTACAAACTGGAAATCACCGTTCTCAAGCATTGGCAAAGCGGTGGCACCATCGTCTGCCTCATAGGTATTGTTGTATCCTAAGTCACGCAGTAAATTCTTGATAATGCGACGCATCGTAGAAAAATCATCCACGATCAGGATCTTGATACTTTTATCCAAAATAATGCTCCTCAATGGGACCTTGGGAAATACGCGAGCAGCATCATTCCCCATCTTTAATTTATATCGGTAGAAAAAGCCCTTTTTACAGCGTAATCCACCTAAAATTCCTTAAATCTATACCCGCCAGCTACGTAATCCTGAACGCAGTCTGGCCATGGCTTGAGACATGATCTGGCATATACGCGATTCAGACAGATCAAGCACCTGCCCAATTTCACGCAGATTGAGCTCCTCATCATAATATAAAGCGAGCACCTGCTGCTCCCGATTTGGAAGCTTGGCAATGGCATTAGCTAGAGCCTGCTTAAATTCAGAGGCTGCCAGCAATTCAAAGAGCTTATCTTCCTTGTGATCACGATTTTGTGCGATCACATCATCTGTTACCCCGAGATCCTCAATACCGATTATCTGAGAGGTTGAGGAATCAAGAAGCATCTGACGATACTTATCAAGAGATACCCCCATCTCATCGGCAATTTCAGTATCCTTTGGAGGACGGCCAAGACTGCTTTGCAGTCTTAATACGGCATCTGCTATCTGACGTGTTCCCTGATGCACGGCACGCGGTGCCCAATCTGACTGACGCATTTCATCAATCATGGCTCCGCGAATACGAATAGTGGCATAGGTCTCAAAGGAGGCTCCATGACCATCCTCAAAATGAGAAAGAGCATCCATTAGCCCCAGCATGCCAGACTGTATCAGATCATCAAGCTCCACACTTGCAGGCAATCTTGCTTTTAAGTGCAAGGCTACACGCTTGACAAGCGGTGCATAACGCTCCACTCTCATTGCCATATCGTTACGGCTTACATCACGATAAGCTCTGGCGCCCTGACTCTTAGCCATCTATCATCCTTAAAAAAGTCTTACTCCGGCTTTTCATTTTGTTCCTGATGCTTTACAAGATGCTGTACAAAAAACTCAAGATGTCCGCCTGGCAGTTCAGGGACTGGCCACTGCATTACTCTCTTTGCTAGCATCTTAAAGATCTTGGCCGCAGGGGACTGCGGATACTGCTCTACGGCACAGGAGCGAGAGCGAATAGCACTGCGTATTGCTACATCTGCAGGAATACAGGCACAAAGATCCAATGTTACATTTAAAAATCTTGTGGTAACTGCAGAAAGCTTGGCAAACATCACCTTGCCTTCCTCAAGGGAATGCAGATTATTGCCAATGATATGAAAGCGGCTTACGCCATACTCATTAGACAGAACCTTCATTTCAGCATAGGCATCGGCAACTGAGGTTGGCTCATTGCACACTACCATCATCACATCCTGAGCAGCCCGGCAAAATGACAGCACCATATCAGAGATACCCGCTGCAGTATCAACAATAAGAAAATCTATATCCTCATCCAAATCGGAAAAGGCTCTAATAAGCCCGGCGTGCTGTTCAATGCTAAGCTCAGCCATCTGTCTAAGTCCTGAGGATGCAGGAACTATACGCAATCCGCAGGGACCTGTCAGGATAATATCCTTAAGCTCACACACTCCGCTTAAGACATCCCCTAGGTTCTTCTTTACCTTAAGGCCTAGCATCACATCGATGTTGGCAAGTCCCAAGTCGGCATCAAAAAGCATCACCTTGGCACCTAGCTGACACAGAGCAACCGCCAGATTTAAGGAAACGCTTGATTTACCTACGCCTCCCTTGCCTCCGGTTACAGTGATCACCTTGACCTTTCTTGTTTGCGAAGATGTGCTCATGTTCTTATAAATCTCCAAGCGCGTTCTGCGCCGTCTCATTTTCAAGTGAAGACAAGGCCTCCCTTACGAAAGCCTTGGCATCTGCAAGCTTAAGATCCTCTGGTACCCTTTGCCCACAGGTCAGATAGCATAGCGGTAAATCAGTCTTAAGACATAATGACAGGGCATCACAAAGTGAGATGCTTTCATCAGTTTTTGTCAAGATTAAGCCACGTGGATTCAATGATGCAAAATGCGCGCCGGCTTCTTCTAGTACCCGTCTTTGGGCAGTTGCCGGTAGCACCAGATAATGCTTCATCTGTAAGGCCTGCTGTGCCTTAAGCTCGCCAAGTTGGACCTCAAAACGCTCATCCCCAAGCCCTACACCTGCAGTATCGATTAACACCAGACTCTTGTTGGCAAGCTTGGGCAACAGCTCCTTAAGCTCGCAGAGAGACTTTAATGCATAGGCATCACAGCCCATGATCCTGCCATAGGTTTTGATCTGATCAAAGGCACCGATGCGGTAATGATCGCATGTCACCAGCGCCACGGCCTGAGGTCCATATTTAATTACAAAACGGGCTGCAAGCTTGGCAATAGTGGTGGTTTTACCAACGCCGGCAGGACCTACTAAGGTTACCACTCCGCCATCTTCTATGATCTCATCATCACAGACTTTAAGCTTTGAGATGAGAATATCAGCAAGCTCGCGAAAAGCAAAATTTACTGAGGCATCAGCAGATACCATTGATGCAAGAGATGAGGAGAGCTCCCGGTCAAAGCCTGAGGATTCCAAAAGCTGAGAGAGCATTGCTCTTACTGGTTGCTCACGCATGCCCTTATCGGAGATAAGTCCTGCAAGTTCAAATTGCAAAAGCTTTCTTAGGCTTTGCAACTCATCAGACATATGCGCAATGCTGTCATCAGCCTGAGTCTTTTTCTGAGCAAAAGGCGTATCAAAGCTCTTGATCCCGTGCTTAAGCTCAATATCCTCGCGTGCCAAAGCCTCAGTCTGCATATCAGAGAGCAACTTTTTAATTCCCTGACGCTCGGCAATTGGTTGCGGAGGAGTGGCTTTTTTTAAAGAGGAGGCTGCCTTTTTATTTTGCATGCCACTATCTGATGCTAAAGTCTCATCTAAACTCGCAGCACTTTGAGCATATTCCTTATCATCCCTAGCAGAGCTTGAGGATGGTAGCCTGCCCTGACGCTTCTGCCGCTCTAATATTTCAAGCAACGATTTGGCAAAACTTTCATTCGCGCTACTTTTATCCTGAAAGCTCCCAGGATCTTTATTGCTACCTTTTGAGGTATTTGAAGACAGGGACACTGCATCATCACCTACGCTATCCTCAAGATAACGCGCAAGGGGGGAATCCTTTTTAGAGGCTGCCTCAGTCAGAGGACCTCTTACTTCTTTTTTACTGGATACTTGGGCGGATGTCTTAGACGTAGCTTCATCAGCAAGCCCTGCGACAATCTCCACGCCGTCTTCGACGCGTTTGTTCGACATGATCACCGCTTCAGGACCTAGCTCTGCCTTAATAAGAGCTAAGGCTGAGCGCATGTCTGCGGCGACAAAACGCCTAAGTTTCATTGCTATTTCCTTAGATACGGGGGTAGGTACTGCCCCACAGCCTCAGTAATTTTAATTTCGATTGTAAAAAATAACAGTTATTCAGCAAAAAAGCCGCTTTTTCATCATGACTTTTGAACGCGGCACGCAAAAATGGCACAAATTTTAAGCTATGAGAGACTCTTACGGCCATTACCTACCACAGAAACAATCTTAATCTGCTTGTCATCAGGGATCTCCTGATATGAGAGCACTCTTAATGCGGGAATAGTATTGCGCACAAAACGCGACAGTGTTGAACGTAGCACACCTGAAGTCAGCAAAATTGCAGGTTCGCCCTTCATTTCCTGATCATTTGAGCTTTCAAGCAGTGATTTTAGCAACCTGTCGGCAAGGCCTGGCTCAATTCCAATGCCAGAGGAGCCGCCAGTCTCTAGCGACTTAGTTAATACCTTCTCAAGATCAGGTGCCAACGTTATAACAGGGATCACCTTCTCATCCCCTGCTACATCCTGCAATATCAGTCGGCGCAGACCTATACGACAAGCTGCGGTCAAAACTTCAGGATCTTGTGAGCGTGGTGCATACAAAACCAGTGTCTCAAGGATGGTGCGCATATCACGTACCGGCACGCCCTCAGAGAGGAGGGATTGCAGAATATGTGTCAAAAGACCAAGGCTTACCACCGACGGCACAAGGCCATTTACAAGCTTAGGCTGGGTCTTAGCCACGAGATTTAGGATGTTCTGCACCTCCTCCTGCCCAAGCAAAGAGGCACAGTTTGAAGAAAGGATCTGCGACAGATGGGTTGCAATCACCGTTGGACAGTCAACTACGGTATAGCCTAAGGACAATGCCTTGTCATTATCGCTTTTGGCAATCCAGACGGCATCAAGTCCAAAGGCAGGATCCAATGTGGCAATTCCATCTATCTTGCCAAACACATGCCCAGGATCAATTGCCATATCGCGCTCAGGCTGTACCTCTGCCTCACCAAAAGTCACTCCCATGAGCGTTATGCGATAGGCCCCGGGAGCAAGATCTAAATTGTCACGTATATGCACAGGTGGGACGAGAAAGCCAAGATCCTGCGAAAGCTTTTTACGCACCCCCTTGATTCGCGACAACAGCTCTCCGTTTTGTTTTTTATCAACCAATGGAATGAGACGATAGCCTACCTCAAGACCGACCACATCCACCTCGGTCACATCATCCCAGCTAAGCTCCTTCTGCTCAGCTCTACCACCCTGAGAGTCAAGCTCCTCCTTAGTTGGAGCCTTAGTAGCCAAGGCCTTTTCCTGATCTTGCTTGAATTTAATATAACGGCCACCTACAAAGGAGATCACAGAAAGCATCAAAAAGGCAAAATGCGGCATACCAGGCACAAGCCCCATAACACCTAAGATCACACCTACGATGTACATCACCTTATAGTTGCCCAAAATTTCTGCTGAGACCTGTGCCCCCATCTCCTTTTTCTGCCCAGACTGACGCGTCACAATGATGGCTGAGGCCACAGAGAGCAACAATGACGGGATCTGCGCAACCAGACCGTCACCTATGGACAAGATAGTATAGACATGCGCAGAGTCCTTCATAGTCATGTCATACTGGAATACGCCTATGACCATGCCGCCTATAAGGTTAATGAATAAAATAAGCACGCCGGCGATGGCATCGCCCTTGACAAATTTTGACGCACCATCCATGGAACCGTAGAAATCGGCCTCAGCAGTAACCTCCAAACGTCGCTCACGGGCCTGATCCTGATTGATAATACCAGCGTTCAAATCAGCATCGATGGCCATCTGCTTACCAGGCATTGCATCTAAGGTAAAGCGGGCTGACACCTCAGCAATACGTCCTGCACCTTTGGTTACCACCACGAAATTAATGATAACTAAAATGGCAAAGACAATGATACCTACAGTGTAAGAGCCTCCCATGACCACGTTACCAAACGATTCAATCACATGTCCTGCAGAAGCCGTACCGTTTTGACCATTGAGCAAAATCACACGCGTGGAGGCTACATTTAATGACAATCTTAAAATGGTGGTTAAAAGCAATACGGTTGGAAAGGATCCAAAATCAAGCGGTCTTTTGGCATAGATGGCAACTAGAAGCACCACCATCGATAAGGCTATGTTAAAGGAAAAGAGAATATCAAGCAGAGTTGGCGGCAATGGTAGCGTGATCATCGACAGACACGAGAGTACCAATAGTGGGGTACCAATACGCATCGTCACTGCTTTTTTATAAGCTGTGCCGCCAATAGCAAGACCTCTGGCAATCTTTGGATTTGCCAGAGCCTTAGCGCTAAGGTTGCCAAAAATTTCGACTATTTTTTGCTTAATGCCTGCTAACAATGCCATGAGTCAGTGTCAAATTTCCGTAATAATCACTTCAGTTCATGCTGTTACCAAGTATTGTGCAAGGTTTATGCCCTTCCATTAGTTGTGCAGGTAATGATTACCCTTGGCAATTCCCAGTACTCCTGAGCGCACCACCTCGAGCACATCTGCAAGCTTTACTAATGTTGCGCAAAAAGAATCAACCTCTGAAGAAGATCCCACATACTGCAAAGTAAGAACCTCGGCACAGACGTCGATGATTCTGGCACCGAAGATATCAGATAAGGACTTGATATCCTCACGGATATTGCGATTAGGAGTAGGAACCTTAATCAGCACAAGCTCACGCTCCATGCCGCCCTCAGGCTCCTCGGTAATCGCACTTACCCTCAGCACACAGACAAGCTTATGCAACTGCTTGGTGATCTGCTCAATTACCTCCTCATCGCCTAAGGTTAAAATGGTACAGCGTGACAAGGTAGGATCATCTGTTGGCGCAACAGTGAGCGACTCAATGTTATACCCACGCTGTGAGAACAGACCAACAACACGCGACAGAGCACCGGCCTCATTTTCTATAAGAATTGAAACTACATGACGCATATTAGTTGTTCTCCTCATCTAAAATCATTTCAACCATGGAGCCATCAGCCCTCTGCCAAGGAAGCACTATGGCATTAGTATCGGTGATAACATCTACTATTACTACTCTGTCATTAGTCTCAAGAGCGGTCTTTACGGCACTCTTTAGCTCATCCTCGCGCGTAACTCTAATACCCAAAGCACCATAAGCCTCGGCAATTTTTAAAAAGTCCGGGTTAAAATCAAGATTGGTTCCAGCATAGCGATGATGATAAAACACCGTCTGGAACTGTCTTACCATGCCCAGTACACTGTTATCTAAAATAAAGATCTTAAGCGGCATCTTATATTTGGCCGCAACTGCCAGCTCCTGAAAGCACATCTGGAAGGAGCCATCGCCGGTAAAGGTAATCACAGTTTGGTCAGGCAAAGCCTTCTGAACACCGACAGCCGCAGGCACTCCAAAGCCCATGGTGCCAAGACCACCTGAAGTGATGAGACGGCGTGGCTTATCAAACTTGAAGTACTGAGCTGTAAACATCTGATGCTGACCTACGTCGGTGGTGACAATAGGATCAAGCTCTCTGCTCTGTCTGAAGACCTCCTCAATCACACTCTGAGGTCTGATCATGTCAGGCTTTCTTACATAATCGAGGCACTTCTTACTACGCCATACCTCAATATCCTTCCACCAAGGATCAAGCTCTTTATTGTCACGTAGAGAAATATCATTTAAAGATGAGCTTATCTGACCTAATACGGTCTTGACATCACCCACAATAGGTACATCTGCATGTACGGTCTTAGAGATAGATGCCGGATCGACGTCGATATGGATAATAGTAGCGTTAGGACAGAACTTTGAAATGTTGTTAGTTGAGCGATCGGCAAAGCGGGTACCGCAGGCAAATACGAGATCCGAGCCGTTCATGGCCTCATTGGCCTCATACAGACCGTGCATACCAAGCATACCAAGGCTTTGAGGATCAGTCTCTGGGAATGCTCCTATACCCATCAAGGTAGTAGTCACCGGCAGCTTAAGCCTTTTGGCAAGAGCAGTTGCCTCAGCTGCAGCCTCCCCCTGCACCACTCCGCCACCTAGCAACATGATGGGACGACGGGCCTTGTTTAAAAGTTCAGCGGCACGTCTTACCTGTCCCTTGTGACCAAAGACGGTGGGATTGTATGAACGAAGACGCATCTCGGAGTTTGGCTGATACTCAAAGATATAGCGCTTATTCTGGCAGTTCTTGGCAATATCAACCAGCACCGGCCCCTTGCGACCAGTGGATGCAATATAGAAAGCCTTACGGATATTAACCACGATATCCTCAGGCTTTTTGCACAGGAAGGAATACTTGACCACCGGACGGGTTACACCGACGGTATCGACCTCCTGAAAAGCATCAGTACCGATTAGATTGGTTGACACCTGACCTGAAATTACCACCAGCGGGATGCTGTCCATATAGGCAGTAGCAATGGCAGTTACCGTATTGGTAGCACCCGGTCCTGAAGTAACCAAAGCTACACCGGTCTTACCTGATGCACGGGCATAGCCGTCAGCCTCATGGACTGCGCCCTGCTCATGACGGGCTAAATTGTGATGAATTACCTTAGAATTTAAAAGTTCATCATAGATGTCTACAACTGTAGCTCCTGGATAGCCAAATATCTCAGTTACACCAAGCTCCTCTAATGCACGCACCAACTGGGCGGCACCGTTCATTTTTTCCATGGCATTGCCTCTAAATTATTATTCTTTTAACTACCACGAGCAGCTGATACAGCTTTTATTATTGCCTATGTGCTAGCGTCTAAAAACTACAATACCTTTGTATCAAGGCCTGATGCATAATCAGGGCGCTCATAGCTAAAAGGAGTCAGCTCTGCATTTTTCTGACGGAACAGATTAAGCAGATCCAAAGCGCTGTGAGTTGAGCGATAGACACACTCCACTGGGCGTAAGGGGATCACTTGGAAGAAGTGAGCCATTGAGCCATCCTGCAACGTTACACTTTGAGCATCTCCCGGGTAATCTCCCATAGCAGTAAGCATAGCACCTCTGAAATCAGCTGCAACTGAGAAGGGCTGATCCTGCATCGTAAAATAACCAAAGCCTATGAAATTTCTTGAGGAAATAACATGCTCAATAAGGCTGATTAAAAGAAAGACCTCCCAGTTTCTAACCCTGTCTGCAGAAAAATCATAATCCTTAGGCAGAGCTATACAAAGCTCCAGATGAGAATTAGCCCCCTCATCAAAGCCTGAAGGCACCATAAGTTTCTTGCCTGCAAGACCGCAGGTCACTAGCAACTGATAATCATGGCCTTCGTGAGGGGTACAGCGCAGAATATCCACATTATAGGATGTAGCAAGCTTTTTATACTCACCAAAGTTATCTGAGATATGCTCTAATACCCTGAGCTTATCCTCACCCTTAAGTCCTGGGAACTCAGCTTCAATCATGCGGGTTTTGCAAAGCTCAAGCATGGTGGCGACCTTTTGCATGAGGTCTCCTGAGTTTACATTGACAAACTGCATAGCATGCTCAAAGCGAATGAGAGCCTCAGGGATCAATCCCTGCTTGAAGAGCACATAGCCCTTATAGAAAAGCCACCTAGGATCATCGCGCCCCTCAATAGCCCAAGAATCCAATCCCTGATCGGCAGCATCTAGCAGGGAATAACCATCCTGCACAGTATTTGATGCATTGATACAGGCACGGACAAACTCCAATGTCAGATCGTAATCAGGATCTTTCTGCTTATCAATGAGCTTGATGATGGCAAAAAAATCGTTCTTATCAGACAGTTGCCGTATGGTCTTATAAAGATCAACGTTTTTCAAAATATAACCCTTGTATAACAAAAGACAGTCGTCTTTTAGCAGGCGACTGTCTTTTTATGATTTTTTTACTGATGCAGTGAATGATCACCTCTGAAGATACCGCATACGCCAGAGCGCACGGTTTCGGTAACCTCAAACTGCTCAGATACAGCCTTCAAGAAGCGATCGACCTCGGCTGAGGTATTTACATACTGCAAAATGAAAATTTCCGGAGTCACATCCACAATCTCTGCTCTGAAGATATCGCAAAGATTCTTGATCTCAGCACGAGCGGTATGACCTATGGCCTGAACCTTGACAAACAATATCTCACGTTCAACCACGCCATTGGAGTCATCAGCTAAGGATGAAACCTTAATAACATTGACAAGCTTGTGTAGCTGCTTGGTGATCTGCTCGAGCTCGACCTTATCGCTTTCGGTGATAATGGTGATACGGGTGACGCTCTTGTTCTCAGTAGGAGCTGCGGTAATATCCTCGATATTATAGCCACGCTGAGAGAACAGACCTACCACACGTGAAAGGGCTCCGGATTCATTCTCAAGCAAGATTGAAATTATCTGTCTCATGATTACTCTCCGCTTAAGAACATATCAGACATCGAGCCACCCATCTGTTGCATCGGCATAACCTTTGCCTCAGTTTCACAGCGCAGATCGCATATAACCAACTCATCCTTCATGGAAAGAGTCTTCTTTATGGCATCATTAAGATCCGAAGGCTTGTCAACATACATTCCCTGATGACCATAGGCCTTAGCCACAGCCACAAAATCAGGATTGTCGTTGAGATCAGTCCAACTGATACGACCACGATAGAACATCATTTGCCACTGATGCACCATGCCTAGGGTATGGTTGTCTAAGATGAAGATCTTTACAGGGATATGGAACTGACGGCAGGTTGATAATTCCTGAATATTCATCTGGAAGGAGCCGTCACCGGTGATAAGGCACACAGGACGCTTACGCTCACCCACCCAAGCGCCGATTGCTGCTGGGAAGCCGTAGCCCATGGTGCCAAGACCACCTGATGAGAGGAAAGATCTCGGCTGGTCAAACTTGTAATACTGTGCCGAGAACATCTGATGCTGACCTACATCGGTTACGATGATGGCATCACCGTTTGTTTCCTTATAGATGGCCTCGATGATCTGCTGGGGCTTCATCATCTTGTCATCAGTTGCATAGGCAAGACAGTTGGTAGCGCGCCATTTTTCAATCTCGCCCCACCACAGATCCATAGACTCATCATCACACTTTAAATCCTGCTCAGAGAAGGCCTCGATAAACTGTCCCATGACGGTATTGGCATCACCTACGATAGGCAGATCAGCAGGAATAGTCTTGGAAATTGATGCAGGATCCACATCGACATGGACAATCTTGGCTGCCGGGCAGAACTTGGTGACATTATTAGTAACGCGATCATCAAAGCGTACTCCTACGGCTAACACCAGATCAGCCTTATCCATAGCCATATTGGCCTCATAGGTACCATGCATACCCAGCATACCTAAAAACTGCTTGTCAGTTCCTGGATATACGCCTAGGCCCATGAGGGTTGCAGTAACCGGCAGACGGAAAGCATGAGCAATCTCACGGATACGCTCAGAGGCATTGGAGGCGATGGCACCACCACCTACCATCATTACCGGACGTTTGGCATCAGCCAAAAGTTTTGCGGCACGACGGATCTGTCCGCGGTGTCCAGCCTTGGCAGGGTTATAAGATTGCATTACCACAGGCTCAGGCTCTGGATATTCAAATTTGACACTAGGACGCACACAATCCTTAGGCACATCAACAACTACTGGGCCTGGACGTCCTGTTGATGCAAGATAAAAGGCCTGACGCAGATATTTGGGAATATCTAGGGCTTTCTGGCAAAGATATGAGTGCTTAACAATGGGCCTTGTGATACCAATGGTATCTACCTCTTGGAAGGCATCTGAGCCAATTAAGGGAGTACCCACCTGACCTGTGATCACCACCATAGGCACTGAATCCATATAGGCAGTTGCAATAGCTGTAACAGTATTGGTAGCACCAGGGCCTGAGGTTACTAAGGCCACACCGACCTTGCCGGTCACGCGCGCATAACCATCTGCGGCATGCGCTACAGCCTGTTCATGGCGACCTAGCACATGATGAATTTTAGTTGAATCATGCAGGGCATCATAGATGTCAAGAACTGCACCACCTGGGTAACCAAATAGGTAATCAACACCCAAATCCTCTAAAGTACGCACCAACATTTGGGCGCCTGACATCATAGTCATTAATACGGCTCCTGATCTTTATAATATTAATTCAGCAAATTAGTTTATTCTATTATTTTTGCAGTAAGAAAGATGGGAGAAAACGCGGAACTTTCGCACTCCACCTTTCGTAGGCATCTCCGAAATCTCTTTTGAGCCTTGGTTCATCAATATACACCGCAAAAAGAAAAGCTACTACCCCTGTAAACAGGGGAATTAACAAGCACAGCAAGGAATTTAAAAAACATGCTATGCCTAAATAGTAAAAAATAAGCCCCAAATGCATAGGATTGCGACACAAAGCATATGGACCTGAGGTTACTAAGGCGTCGGTCTCCTGCATAAGTTTTATTTTACCTATGACTGCAGCCCCACCATGACCTTTGCTAAAAAGTACGTAATTGGACCATATGATCAAGATCAATCCCCATGCCGAGCACAATGTTGCAAGTAACCAAGAGATTTTATCTGATGGCAAAAATTCTAAACTACAATAATACTGCACTCCCCACATAGCCATGGGAACTAACATCAGCAAAGTTACTGTACCGAAAAATAAAGCTAGAACATCTGCCTTTTTCATCACTTTGTACGCCTAAATTTATTTATCTTGGGAATATTAAGCGTGAGATTTTTGCCTAAAACTTGCCACACAATTTGAAATAGTCTTGATCATAAGCTCAATATTAATCGGCTTGGTTAGATGCTCATCCATTCCAGCATCCTTAGCTGCAATCCTATCTTCAACAAAGGCACTAGCGGTCATCGCTATTATCGGCACCAATTTAGCATCAGCACGCGACATTTTACGGATCATCTTTGTCGCCTCATAGCCATCTAAAACTGGCATCATAATATCCATCAAAATGGCATCGACGCTAAAGAGCTTACATTGACTATAGGCATCAACCACCTCTTGACCATTTTTAGCTTCGATAATGTGTGCACCATTATCACTAAGCACTTGTTTTATTATCTCTAAGTTAAGCTCATTATCCTCGGCCAAAAGGATATTTAAGTCCTTGATAGAATAATGAGTAGTTTCAAGCTCAACTTGAGATACTGTTGCAACTTGAGGATCAACTTCAAATGGGATCCTAATAATTACAGTAGTTCCCACATCCTTTTTACTATCTATGGTAATAGTGCCACCCATTTTGTCTGTTATGCTCTTGGCAATTGCCATACCAAGGCCTGAACCACCATACTGTGAGCGAGCCGAGAGAGATTCCTTCTCCTGCGTAAATGGCTCAAAGATATGCTTTAAAAATTCAGGAGCGATACCTATTCCGGTGTCCTTACAGACAAACTCAACCATTGATTTACTATCATCAAGCATCTCTTCTTTAAAGCTTAAGTAGATGCTACCTTGTGGCTTGTTATATTTAATGGCATTAGAGAGGATGTTCATGATAATGCGCTTATAGTGGAATGGACTTCCCATAAGCCTATGAGGCTTAAGATCTATATCTTTGCACACAAGCTTAACATCTCGCTCTTGGGATTGTTGCTGCATGACGACACAACAATTTTCTATTAGCTCTTTTAGCGTAAATGGTATATGTTCTAGTATGAGTTCGCCTGACTCAAGCTTACCCATGTCCAAAACTTCATTGACTAGCTCAAGTAGCAAATGTGCTGCATTGCCTGCCTTCTCTCGACATTGTGCCTGTCTTTGTTTGTCATCTTCATATTTACGCGCAAGCTCTATCATTCCAATGATGCCATTAAGCGGAGTACGAATATCATGACTCATGCGTAACAGGAAACTTGTCTTAGCTCTATTTGCTCTCTGAGCATCAATACGCAACTGCTCACTTTGCATTTCCTTATCCACACACTTAGATAAGGCTATTCCATGAATTGCATGCTCATTACATTCAATGCAGATACTCTTAGTCTCAACCCAATGTATAAGACCATCATCCCCTTGTTGCATATGCCTAAGCATGATTTCCTTTTTGCCCTCTTGAAAGGCCTTTATACATTCATCTCTTGCAAACAAGGATAAAAATTCTAAGGCTTGTTTTTCATCAGGAATGGTGGATGCTCCCACCTTGATTAAATCATCAATATTTCCCGTTTTGGCCGCTTTTTTATTGATAAAACCTTCATACTGGGTAATTTGGTAATGATTATTTAGATAATCAAGATCAATTGCTAGCGGATACTCTACGCCCATAGCCACAGAGTACATCTGTATCTGACGCAAAAGTTTGCGCTCATTTTCAAGCGCATGTAAATTACGTTCCAAAGCTTGACGCTTATAACCATTGATGACTCGATCGCGCTTTACAATAAAGTAAGATGCACTTGCAAGAATAAAGAACAAACACAAAATAGAAAAGGCGATAAAAAATATATCAAGCTGTGCCCATAATTTTTTTTGAGATGCTATTTCAAAGCGCCAGACACTATCTTCCACCTTAAAATCATAGGATAATTTTTCATCAGGCAAACTTTCTTTTGAGCCATATACCTCAACATAGCTTTCGTCCATGGGCGATACCATTTTATAGAGCTTATAGCTATAGCCTAGAGTTGAAATGGCATTTACTGTCTTCTCAAAGATTTCTGGTACTTTGACAAGAACAATAGACATTCCCCAATAATTTTTTTTGCCATCTTTTTCTAAAAAAATAGGATTTCTAATTGCAAACGCAGAACCTCCCTGAAATAGGTTAAATGGCCCTTGCGTAGTAATAACATCATGATCTCTAGAATAGCGACTCAAAATGCCTCTTAAATCCTGCCTATCAATTAAATTTCCTAATCCTTCTTCATTGCCCTTAGCAGGATATATTCTGGTAACGATGCCATGAGGTGCTATTTGAATGCTTTGGATATAACTCTCCATCATATTTTTTGCGATGGTATCAAAAGATGAAAGTCTACCATTTCCACCTATAACAGCCTGTTCAACTGCATTGGTAATAGCAAAACCTCTTTCAAGATCTGATTTCAAATAGCCAGAATAGATTTTGGCATTAAGCTCGGTTTCAGTTTTAATTTTCTCTGCTCTATTGAGCATTAGCACCGTCATGATGCATCCACAAAGCACAATTCCAGCAAGCATTATCAACGCAGGGATAATTAGAATCTTTCTCTTTGCAGACAGCATCATGAAGTCCCTTAATAAATTTCCTAGATGCACATACGATATAGGAACTGCTATTATTTTTCAAATAAGGCTTGCAAAATTTCCACTGGATGATGTGCCTTCTTGCCCTCCATACGTTCAACCTGAGAGCGACATGAATATCCTGTAACTAGACATCTATCAAAGGGACGGGAATTAAGCTCACCTTTCCAGTTTTTCTCATAGACACTATAGCTTTCTTCTTGATTTTGTACCATGTGTCCATGTAAACCGGCCATACCACAGCAAGCAACTGGAACAGGAAGTAGTGACAAATTAAAAGAGTGCATAATTTCCTGCCATTGACGCACCGACTTTGGAAGCAAGGCCTGCTCTGTACAATGAGCAAATAGATAGTAAGGCTCTGATGCTAAGTGCTTATGAGAATTATTGATACTCTTTAACACCTGCTGTGTTTTTTCCTGCTTTAGCGCATCACACAGCCATTCCTCTGGTAACAGCACCTCAAACTTGCCACGGGCAGCTCCTAATATGGCCTCATATTCATCTCTATAGCAAATAGTAAGAGCTGGATCATAGCCAACTAGAGTAATTCCCTTGGCAGCAAGAGCTGATAAACGAGCAGCCTGCTTTGTAGCAAAATGTACAAACTTACGACGAGCGCCACGGATCACCATCAGTTTTCCATTTACATAAGGCCTTAGAAATTGCACGCTATAGCCCAAATTGCGGATAAGACTTGCAAAAGTGATTAGACCATCGGTTTCATAGGATGCCGTAAAAGGATCAACTACGATCAAGACCTCAGGCTTTTGCGCTAATGCCTGCTGCGCACTTAGAAGCTTAAAACCATGCTCCATACATTGAGCATCTAACGTTTTCTCTGAGAAAGGAGGCAAATCAACAAGTTTAAATACCTTGGCGCAAAGTTTTTTAAATAAGAAATTATTAAGTACAAGATTTGAAAGCTTGGGGAATTTTGCTCCTAGAGGAATTAGCCACTCGGCATTAAGTGTCAAAAGATCCATGCTCGGTCTTAGATAGCGATCGTAGTACATGGATATAAAACGAGAATTAAGATCGGCGGCATTTACATGAGCTGGGCATACACCTTTGCATGACTTACAGGCAAGACAAGTGCGGATCTTATCTAAAATCTCCGTATTGTAGTCATTATGAGCAACTGTGAGAGTGTTCATAAGTCTTACGAAGAAATGAACCGGATTTGGCATAGCTGTCAGAGCCGACTGTTCTTCAGCTTGTGGGTTAAATCCTTTATCATTTAGCAATCGTAGCCATTCGCGCATGAGCTCTGCATAGCCCTTAGGGCTTCTCGTATGATCCTTTGAATAGCGATAGCTTGGACACATCAAGGATGATTTTGAATAGCTAAAGCACTGCCCGTTACCGTTACAGCTTACAGCCCCCTTAAAGCTGTCGCGTACATTTTGCGGAATAGTTCTATCCAAATCACCGCGCATAGGACCATCAATGGCAACAAGCTTGTCGTAATCATTTGAATAAGGTACACAGATCTTGCCTGGATTTAGGATATTCTCAGGATCAAAAAGCTCCTTAACCTTGCGCGCCACAGGGTAGAGCTCTTTAAAGAAAACCTCACCAAAACATGATCTATACCCACGGCCATGCTCACCCCACATCTGACCTTCGTACTTGTTAACAAGCTCCACCACACCATTTGAGATTTCAACAAGCTTTTTACGATCCTCATCTGTGGTTAAATCAAGTGCAGGTCTTACATGCATGAGGCCTGTATCCACATGACCGAACATGCCATAGGGTACATTCTTAGAATCTAGAAGTGCTCTAAACTCGACGATATAATCAGCAAGATTTTGGGGAGGTACCACGGTATCTTCAGTAAATGGTACAAGCTTTCTGCGACCTGCAGCATTACCCAAAAGCCCCACAGCCTTCTTTCTCATACCGTATACAGCAGCAATTCCAGCAGGAGTTAAAACCTTCTGTACGCCTAAAATACCGTTTTGCTGAATGGATGCACATGACATGAGCTCAGAGAAGAGCTTTTCAAGCTTGCCCTTTTCCTCGTTCTCATCGGCACCTGCAAACTCTACAATATTCAACCCCGCGATTTCGTGATGCTCAACTTCCTGAATATATTCCTGCACGCTAAGCCAGATGGAATCCTGCTTGGCAAGACCTAAAACCTTGGAGTCAACGGTTTCAACAGATAAGGCTCCGGCCTTGATAAGTGGAATAGCATTTTTTAAGGCAGAGATAAAATTGTCATACTTAACTACAAGTAGCACACGATACTTTGGTAACGCAGTTAAATCTAAGGTAGCCTCGCAGATCACACCTAAGGTTCCCTCGGCACCACAAATCAAACGTGCAAGGTTTACGGTATTAGTTTTTGGATCATAGGCATGATAGAGATCATAACCTGTCATAAAACGATTAAGCTTTGGGAAAATCTCTTCAATCTTCTCGCGGTTATCCTTTAAAAGAGGTACCAAGGCACGATATAAATCACCCTCCATGCCCTCTTTTTTTAAGCACTCATCAAGCTCATCACCGCATACAGGCCCAAAAGTTGCAATAGAGCCATCGGTTAAAACAACCTTAACCTTCTTAATATGAGTTGAGGTACGTCCGTACTTTAATGACCCCTGCCCTGCTGCATCATCTGAGATCATGCCGCTGATACAGGCACGCGAGGAGGTGGAGAGCTCTGGTGAAAAGAACAAACCGTCCTTCTTAACCATCTCATTTAGTTCATCCTTGATAACACCTGCTTGAACTGTCACCTCACGCTTTTGAGCATTAAAGGCAGTCACTGCCTTCATATGACGAGAACAATCGATCACAATGCCCTTATTTAGGGACTGACCGTTGGTACCAGTACCGCCACCTCGGGGGGAGAAAATTATGCTTTTATAATCAGGATGATTACGCAGAGTAAGTGCAATTGAAATATCCTCAGCGGTTCTTGGGAAAATTACCGCCTCAGGCATGCACTGATAGACAGAATTATCAGTTGCACATAAAAGACGTGAGGTATGATCCTCCTCGATATCACCAGAAAATCCAGAATTTTTTAGTTCAGCTAAATACTCACGGTATAAAGATTTCGTTTTGGGTAAATCGGTAAGCTGCGGGATCATAAAAAGTCCTCACTAAGTGAAATTGCATGTGTATTTATGCTATTTCACAACAAGGACGGAATAATTTCAAACTCTACATAACATGCACAAAAAACGTGAGAAGAACTACATTATTAATCGGTAGAATGTGTTACCGAAAAAATCATTCCTTGATGCTAATGTTATTTTTTTCTGCAAGTTCTAGTAGCTTTTCTTTAGTAAGTCCTAGTGACTTAATAATTAGATCCAATGGGGCACCATTTTTCATAAATGCCACAGCATTTTTTAAGATTGTCTCTTCACGACCTTGTTCACGACCTTCTTCAATACCTTCTTCACGCCCCTCCCTCTTCTCGTAATTTAATGCAGAGATTTGT
>CAVJLP010000007.1:0-48811 GCA_963650525.1 Firmicutes bacterium CAG:534 | reverse complement strand
GCTAAGATTGTGATATCATAGCCCCCGATCCCCACAGGGGCTCTTCCTGCCGGAGCTTTTTTCACGGTCCGGCTTTCAGATAAATCCCGGAATTAATCTATATTTCCCAAGATTATATTAGGCTAGTACGGTGTTGTACGGCCTGCGACTTTTGATAGTTGTATTTTGACCAACTTATGAATCTAAACGACCTCAAGATTATGCCAGTCCCTGAACTGGTGGCCATGTGTGAGCAAAATGGCATCGAGAACACTGCTCGTATGGGCAGAAAAGAGATTATCTTCCAGATCTTAAAGGCATGTGCCAAAGCCGGCGAAGATATATATGGTGAAGGTGTTATTGAGATCCTTCCTGACGGTTTTGGTTTCCTGCGTAGCGCTGACAGCTCTTATTTAGCAGGTCCTGATGATATCTATGTATCTCCAAGCCAGGTTCGTCGTTTCAATTTACGCACAGGCGACTCCATTTCCGGCAAAATTCGTCCTCCTAAAGATGGTGAACGCTACTTCGCTCTACTAAAGGTTGATTCCGTCAACTTTGACAAGCCTGAAAACTCCCGCAACAAGATCCTCTTTGAAAACCTCACTCCTCTCTTTGCTACCTCCAGAATGCGCCTTGAGCTAGGCAATGGTTCAAAAGAAGATCTGACTGCTCGTGTTATCGATTTGGTAGCACCTATCGGTAAGGGTAACCGTGGACTTATCGTTGCTCCTCCGAAAGCTGGTAAAACCATGCTTCTTCAGAACATGGCTCACTCCATCACCTCTTTATATCCTGAGTGCATTTTGATTGTGCTATTAATCGATGAGCGTCCTGAAGAAGTTACCGAGATGAAGCGTATGGTCAAGGGTGAGGTTGTAGCCTCCACCTTCGATGAGCCTGCAACTCGTCACGTTCAGGTAGCCGAGATGGTTATTGAAAAGGCCAAGCGTCTAGTCGAGCACAAGCGTGATGTCGTGATCTTGATGGATTCTATCACCCGTCTTGCCCGTGCTTATAACACTGTTATCCCATCTTCTGGTAAGGTCTTAACCGGTGGCGTTGACGCTAATGCTCTGCAGCGTCCTAAGCGTTTGTTTGGTGCAGCTCGTAATGTTGAAGAGGGCGGCTCACTTACAATTATCGCTACTGCCTTGGTTGATACTGGCTCCAAGATGGACGAGGTTATCTACGAAGAGTTCAAGGGCACCGGTAATATGGAATTGCAGCTAAGCCGCAAGATCTCTGAAAAGCGAGTTTATCCTGCAATTGACGTTACCCGCTCTGGTACCCGTCGTGAAGAATTGCTCACAACTCCAGATGAGCTCTCTAAGATGTGGGTACTGCGTAAGTTCTTACATCCTATGGGTGAGATCGAGGCTATGGAGTTCTTAATCGATAAGCTCTCGATGACTAAGACTAACGCTGAGTTCTTCGAGGCAATGAAGCGCGTTTAATTAAATGGCGGTCCTCAAGGGGACCGCTTTTTTTAAGTAGTTTTATATCATGATTAATATTCTGCTTTTATGCGGTGGTGACGGTGCCGAGCACTCAGTCTCTGTGGTATCTGCTGACTTTTTAGAATCAAAGCTTAAAGAAACTGCTGATTTCAACGTCTTGCGTGCAGAGATTCACAATCATCAGTTCCAGCTTCAGGGGACCTGTGGTAGCTTTGATGCTGAGGGTAATTTCTGCTACAACAATGAAAAATTTCATGTAGATTGCGTTGTTCCCTGCATTCATGGAATTCCAGGTGAGACCGGAGACATTCAGTCCTTCCTAGATATCTTAAATATCCCATTCATCGGCTGTGGCTCTGAGGCCTCGCGCAACTGTTTTAACAAGATCACCACCAAGCTCTACTTAGATGCTCTGGGAATTCCTAATTCTCCCTTTGTGATGCTACCTCTTAATAATGAGGAGTATCAGCAAAAGGCTCTTGAGTTCTTTGATAAATATCAGGATGTATATGTTAAGGCTGCCTCTCAAGGATCATCTGTCGGCTGCTATCATGTAACTCAAAGAGATGAGCTTTTAGATAAGGTAACTGACGCTTTTACCTACAGCTCTGAAGTAATTTTAGAGAAGAACATCGTTCATCGTGAGCTTGAATGTGCAACTTATGAAAACGATGATGGTCTAGTGGTAACAAGACCTGGCGAGATCATCATGCCGGAGAATGTGTTCTATACCTATGAGGAGAAATACTCAAAGGATAGTGGCACCGTTACCACAGTTGAGCCTGAGAATTTGGATGAGGATGTAGTATCTGAGATCCGTGAGATGGCTCGTCGTGCCTTTATCGGCTTAAAGCTTCGTGATCTCTCCCGCATCGATTTCTTCTATTCAAAAGAAGATGGTGTTTTGATTAATGAGATCAACACCTTCCCAGGTGAGACTCCTATTTCCATGTTCCCTAAGCTTTTAGAGCACCATGGGGATAATATGGTAGATTTCCTCTCTCAGTCCGTAAGACGCGCTATCAGAAATCATCAGTAGTAATCATTGCTCACCAAATAAAAAGCGGGGATCTTTCCCCGCCTTTTCAAATCAAGCTAAAGCCTAGTCAGCAAAGCTTTCAATAAAGCTCTTAATTGCATCCTTAGGCATAGCACCAACCTGCTTACCAACAACCTCGCCGTTTTTATAGACCAGCAGAGTAGGGATTGACATAATGCCAAGCTTTCCTGCGTAGCCGCTGTTCTGATCGATATCGATCTTGACGAATTTTACGTTGGGCATTTCCTCGGAAAGCTCATCAAGGCTTGGGGCAATCATTTTGCAGGGACCGCACCAGGTGGCCCAGAAATCGACAAGTACAGGGATCTCTGACTTGAGGACTTCCTGCTCAAAATCGTCGTCGCTGATGTGTAGAACTTTACTCATAGAAAATTAAACTCCAGTTGTTTTTGATTAACAGATACTAACACGGCAGACCGAAGTCTGCCGCAAGATCTGCAATAAATTTCCACTTAAAGCTATTTTGAGATGATGAAGTCACCTGTTAGCGGGCGCTTGAAAATGTTCTTTGAAAGCCAGTTTAGAACTGCGCCGTAAATTGGAACAAAGATAGTAAGGTTTGCTCCAACCTTTACTGCATAATCAAAGGTAGCAAGCTCAAACCAGTGCTCGGCCATAAATGGTACAGGGCAGGCAACAAAGGCCACGGCAAAGAATACATAGGTATCTAAGAGATTACCAAAGATGCTTGATGCAACTGGAGCTGGCCACCATTTAGGCAGGCGTCTTAAGCGTTGGAATACCAAAATATCGGCAAGCTGACCTAACACATAGGCTGAAAAGGATGCCAGCGCAATGCGGAAGACAAACATGGAGAAGGTATCAAGTGCACTAAGTCCCTGATAATTTCCCTGCTCAAAGATGGTACCCACGATATAGGAGAGCACTAATGCCGGGAGCATTGCAAAGAAGACAATGCGACGGGCACGCTGCTGACCGTAAATTCTCGTGGTGAGATCGGTTGCAAGGAAGATAAAGGGATAAGTAAAGGTACCGACAGTGGTATTGAGCCCAAAGATAGTGAATGGGATCTGCACGGCATAGTTACTTAGCACTATGATGAATATATGGAAAAACCAAAGCTTTTTAAAAGGGAAAGAAATATCGATCATGATTTTCGTTTCAGGAAATTAACAAATTGTAAAAAAAGAACCTATCTGACAAGCAGACGGCGTCATTCTACTCTGATTTTTCAAAAGATAGCGTAAAATCGTATCTCAACGTAAATTTAGATTTTGGATAAGTACTCATGAGCACAAAAGCAGATCTCGTCTTAATTGATGGTTCATCCTTCGTCTATCGTGCCTTTTATGCAGCCAAGGGCAACTTCACAACTAAAAGCGGGATCCCTACAGGTGTCACTTTGCTGATGACAAATATGCTGCGTCGCATTATCGCAACCTATGAAAATACACCTATCATTGCCGTTTTCGATCATAAGGGTAAGAGCTTTCGTGCTGATCTTTATAGCGAGTACAAGGCCAATCGTCCCCCTATGCCTGAAGATCTAAAAATTCAGCTTGAGTATGTGGAAAAGCTCGTAAAAGGGCTTGGGTTACCTATAGTAAGTGTTGCAGGCGTTGAGGCTGACGATGTTTTAGGTAGCTATGCGACCGTTGCTCAAGAAAAGGGATTGCAGACGGTAATATGCACGGGAGATAAGGATCTTGCACAGCTAGTTACTGATAAGGTGACTCTTTTTGACTCCATGAATAACAAATACTCTGATATTGATGCAGTGCATGCAAAATTTGGAGTAGGTCCTGAGCATATTATCGATTATTTAGCCTTACAGGGAGATCAAATAGATAATATTCCGGGGATGAAAGGATGTGGTCCTAAAACTGCGGCGGCGCTTATCAATGGCCTAGGTGGAGTTGAGGATATTTATAACCGCCGTGATGAGATTGCACTTTTGGATTTTCGCGGAGCTAAGACTTTTAAGCCCAAATATGAAGCCGAAATTGAGAATATTAGGCTTTCATATACCTTAGCCTCAATTAAGCGTGATGTAGAGCTGCCCCTTGCAATTGAGGATGTTAAGCCACCAGTTATGGATGTGGAGGCCATGCTTGAGCTTACTGAGACTTTGGAGTTTAAGCGGCTACATGATGAGCTTATGCAAGGATCGCTTCTTTCTTCCATAAATACACCTGCATCTAAAATAGCTACTGCTGATGTTGCGCCAGGATCAAGAATTTTGGCACCAATTTTTAATTGCGCTCCTGTTGATTTTAAATCCTATGGCACCAAAGCACGCCTTGTATTAACAGATGCAGATCTTGAGGAGATGTTATCTGAGATCTTAGCTAATGGGCTAATTGCACTTGATACTGAGACTACCTCCTTGCGTACCGAGGAGGCAAAGCTTGTTGGTATATCTATAAGCTCTAAGGAAAAGACTGCTTGGTATATTCCACTAGGTCACAGCTATATAGGAGCCCCTGTACAACTTGCCCAAGAGCTTGTTTTAAAGCGTCTTGATGAGGTTTTAAATTCTGATAAGGTGCAGATAGTTGGGCAGAATATCAAGTATGACATGTTGGTGTTGGCCCGCCATGGTCTTACATTAAAGAATGTGGTTGCCGACACCATGGTGATGGCACATCTTTTGGATTCATCTCAGGGATTATCCATGGATGAGCTTGCATTGCGTTTTTTAAACTATAAAACTATAAGCTATGATGATGTAACCGGAAAGGGGCGTAAGCGTATCAGCTTTAGTGAGGTAAGTTGTGAACGCGCCTGTGAGTATTCAGGCGAGGATGCGGAGGTAACTCTTCATCTATATAACACCTTTGCGCCTAAGCTTTCGGCAAATCCAGCTTTAAAAAAATCCTTTGATGAAATTGAGATGCCCTTAGTCTTGGTGCTCTTTAAGATGGAGCTTTTGGGCGTATGTGTAGATAAGAGTGTGCTTGCCGAGCAAAATAAGATCCTCTCATCTGAGATGGCGCAGATGCAGCAGGATGTGTATACCTCTGCAGGTGAAAGCTTTAATATCTCATCTCCAAAGCAACTTGGGCAGATCCTCTTTGAAAAGCTAGCTATCCCTTATCCTAAAAAGCGCAAGGAAGGTAGCTCTTATTCAACAGCAGAGGATGTTTTGGAAGCTATAGCTGGGGATTATGATATTGCCAATTTAGTATTAAGATACCGCGAGCTCTCAAAGCTTATCTCTACTTATACAGAAAAGCTTCAGACCTTGATTGTGCCGAGCAATTCGCGTATCTATACCTCCTTTAATCCAACCGGAACTGTAACTGGTCGTCTTTCATCATCTGATCCTAATTTACAGAATATTCCAGCACGTACCCATGAAGGCAAGCTTATCCGCAAGGCTTTTATTGCACCTCAAGGCTATAAGCTCATCTCTGCTGACTATTCTCAGATTGAGTTGCGTCTTATTGCTCATATTGCTAAGGATGAGGGACTTATCAGTGCCTTTAATGCAGGTCATGATATTCATCGTGCTACGGCAGCTGAGGTTTTGGGCAAGAGCATTGATGAGGTAACTCCTGAGGAACGCTCTCGGGCTAAGGCTACCAATTTTGGTCTAATGTATGGCATGGGAGCCTTTGGTCTTAAGCGCCAGACCGGAATGAGCATGAGTGAGGCCAAGCAATATATTGAGATCTATTTCTCCCGCTATCCTCGTATTCATGAGTATATGGAGCAGATCAAGGCATTTGCCCGTGAGCATGGCTATGTAACTACTATTACTGGTCGTGAAATTGCCATTCCCAATATCGCCTCGTCAAATCAGATGGCACAACGTGGCGCAGAGCGTGCGGCTATTAACGCTCCTATGCAGGGTAGCGCTGCTGATATTATCAAGATGGCGATGATTAAAATTCAAAACTGGATTGATGCTCTACCTCAAGATACGGTGCGCATGACCGTGCAGGTACATGATGAGCTGTTATTTGAGGTAAAAGAAGAGTTTGTTGATGAGGCTATAGCCAGAATAAAGGAGATAATGGAGGGCGTGTATAAGCTCTCTGTTCCGCTTGAGGTTGGAATTGCGGCTGCGTCTAATTGGGGAGATGCCCATTAAAAAGTGCTATAAGCGGCCTTTCGATAAGGTCAATTGAGTTTTCGTCAATTTTTACAAAGCTGTAACTATTGCCCCATGCACCAAGCGCTAGGCGCTGCAGGCGTGGGGTATTTTGATCCTTATGCCTTCCAAAAATATGGAAGTGTCCATGGATCAGGATCTCGCAGTTGTACTGGCGCAGGAGCTCTCCTGCAGGACCGTTGCTTAAATCAAAGATACGCTCATCTGTTTTGCGCTCAGCCTCTAGATGGGCGCTGTCACTTCTTACCTTCTGGCCAATTTTCCGTCTAAGAGAAAAAGGGAGCATAAAGAAAATAGCACGGGCTATGGGATTTAAACAAAGTGCCCGAAAACGCATGAAGGTTTTGTCGTCTGCACAAAGGATATCGCCGTGAATTAACAGCGCTCTGCCTGAGGGAGTATCGAGAATATAACTCTGAGGCAAAAGTCTCATGCCAAAAAAGCTTGCAGTATCCTTTGTTACCAGATAATCACGGTTACCACATTGAAAGGCGACATCCACCCCTCTTTTATTGAGAGTTGCAAAGTCATGCTTTAGCCTTTTGGTGAGGGGATCGTCCTTATCAACTCCCACGAAGAAATCAAAGAAGTCGCCTGCAATGATAAGTGTGGTGCCAGTTTCTATTCTGGAAATGAAGCTTTCAAAGGCCTGAATGAGCTCAGGCCTTTTTAAGGATAAGTGCAGATCAGAGATGATAAGACACTTTGACAAGGGCATTAGTCCTCGATGGTGGCCTCAATGATCTCGATGGTCTCGCGAGGTACATCGCCGTGAGGGAAGCGGGTCTCGGTACGAACACCTTCAATCTTCTTAACAACGTCCATGCCTTCTACCACCTTACCAAAAACTGCATAGCCCCAACCGTCAGCATCCTTTGAGCGGAAGTTTAGGAAGCTATTGTCTACAGTGTTGATAAAGAACTGAGAGGTAGCTGAATGAGGATCATTTGTACGAGCCATGGCAATGGTACCAGTGTCATTCTTAAGGCCGTTGTCTGCTTCATTGACGATAGGTGCATCAGTAGGCTTTGAGGAAAGATCAGCAGTCATACCACCGCCTTGGATCATAAAGCCTTTGATAACGCGATGGAAAATGGTGCCATTGTAGAAGCCTTTTTTGACATAGTTTTCAAAGTTGGCGCTGGTTACCGGGGCATGCTCATGATCAAGCTCGATCTTGATATTGCCCATATTGGTTTTAAGAAGAATCATCTATATATTCCTAAAATTAGTTTAAATTCAAGGCTACATCCTTGAAAGGTCTTTGCGCATTCTACCAAACGTTAGCGTGTAAATGCGTTAACAACAGGCTCTGAGATGAAAATATATGAGGCATGGGGACTCTTTATAGGCTCTAATTGCAGATTGCGTTTTCAACTTTTAAGCTTTTGAGGCTATACTATCGGTTTCATTCATTTATTTATTTTTTAGGTACGGCAAATGCTTAGGATCCATAACTCCCTTACCAAGACCAAAGAGACCTTCACTCCCATTAACCCCGGCAAGATCGGTATGTATGTGTGCGGTGTAACCGTCTATGATCTCTGTCATATTGGTCATGCTCGTACCTTTGTCAACTTTGATGTCATCGTAAGATATCTGCGCTACAGCGGCTATGATGTTACCTATGTGCGCAACATCACTGATATTGATGACAAGATCATTCGTCGTGCTAATGAGCGCGGAATGACCACTAAGGAATTATCCGAGCAGTTCATCGATGAAATGCACAAGGATTTTGATGCACTAGGCATCAAGCGTCCTGATATCGAGCCTAAGGCTACTGAGAATATCGATGCCATTATCGATATTGTGCAGCGTCTTATAGATGGTGGACATGCTTATATTTCAGAAAACGGTGATGTCTGCTTTAAGATTGAAACCTTCCCTGAGTATGGTCGTCTCTCAGGGCAAAAGCTTGATGAGCTTCAGGCTGGTGCCCGTGTTGAAATTGCTCAGGGCAAGCACAGCCCGTTGGACTTCGTACTTTGGAAGATGAGTAAGCCTGGTGAGCCTGCCTGGCAGTCACCTTGGGGGGCGGGGCGCCCTGGCTGGCACATTGAGTGCTCTGCTATGAACAGCCGCTTCTTAGGAACCACCTTTGATATCCACGGTGGTGGATCTGATCTGCTTTTCCCTCATCACGAGAACGAAATTGCTCAGTCCTGCTGTGCCTTTAATACCTCCTATGTAAATTACTGGATGCATTCAGGCATGGTGATGATCAATGAGCAGAAGATGTCCAAGTCCTTGCACAACTTCTTTACCATCCGTGATGTATTAAAGGAATATGATGCAGAGACGGTACGTTTCTTCTTAATGTCAGGTCAGTATCGCAGTGCCTTGAATTATTCTCAGGAGAATTTAGATAAGGCGCGTGCAGCTCTTACTCGTCTCTATACTACCTTGCGTGGGGTGGAGGCCTTAAAGCCTGACAGCGCTGATGATGAATATACCTTGAAGTTTAAAGAGTATATGGATGATGATTTCAATACTCCTGGTGCTATTGCAGTGCTCTTTGATTTAGCTAAGCAGGTTAATAAGGAGTCTGGTGAAAAAGCGCAGAAATTAGCAGGCCGTCTTAAGGAGTTGGCCTCGGTTCTTGGTATTTTAGAGCAAGAGCCTGAAGCCTTCTTAAAGAGTGGTGCTTCAGTATCTGATGGTGCCTCTGATGATGTTGCTGAGATCGAATCTTTGATAAAAGAGCGAAATGACGCACGAAAAGCTAAAGATTGGGCCCGTGCTGATGCCGCTCGTGATAAGCTTAAGGCAATGAAGATCGAGCTTGAAGACGGACCTAACGGTACGACCTGGCGACGTGTTTAATTGAATAGAAAGGCCGGATCTTCAGAGATCCGGTTTTTTTTACCCCAAAATAAGAGGAAGGCCCCATGTATTTAGAGCAGGCGGAGGTCCGCAATTTCCGAGGTATTCGAGAGCTTAAGGTTGATTTTGAAGAAGATAGCACCGTGCTAATCGGTGAGAATTCTTGGGGTAAGTCATCTCTCTTAAGGGCTTTGTGGATGGCATTAGGATGTGGGGAAAAGCTTTGTGAATTTGCACGCGAGGATCTCTATATTCCAATTCCTCTTCTAGATGAGGTTGCATCATCAAAGACAGCAGTTTTACCTTCCTCCTCTCACGATGCAACGGTGCGTGGTCGTCCTATCATCGATCTCTATGGTGAATATCGTCAACGTCGTCAGCGCTATATGCAGGATGCCTTGGAAGCCATAGATGAATTAGCGCCTAACAATGATTATTACCGCCGTGAGCTAGATTTTTGTAAAGCAGATACCTTTCGTGAAAAGGCAGATAAGTTAGAGCTTGATTTGGTTTTTGCCGAAGGCACAAGTAATTCTGATCTACTTGCTTTAAAGCAGTTACGCAAGTTTTGGACCTATGGTAATGACGGCGTATATCGCATTCACTGGAGGATCACGGCTGCAGATCGTAATGGGCGTTTTGAGACTGTACATGAATTGCTCTCTCGTGGAGGTGCAACTGATGAGGAGCAAAAGCGTGGCATTCTAACTCTTATTAGATTAAATCCAGTACTTCGTATTCGTGATCAGCGTATGGGAGCAGCCTCGCCTACGGATACCATGCGTAATGACAATACCGCCAATGGGATCTTTGATGCTATAACTGATACATTTACTAGGCATATTGCGATCCCAGCCTCGGAGATGAAGCTACAGCTTGAGAATATCGATGAGCTTTCAAGACGTTATCTTGGAAACTATTCAGCTCCAAAGCTTCTTACAACCAAGAGCAAAGGCCGTAATACAGATGTGTTAGGTCGTCCCATATCAATTGAAACCTTAGGTAGCTTAAGAGAGACCATGGCCAAGCCTGGGATTAATAAGGTAAAGGTCTTGACTATGCTACTTGCAGGTGTCGTGCTCTCTTCAAAGGGTGATCGAGAATTGTCGGATAAAGCCTCACCTATTATTATCTTTGAGGATATTGAGGCTCGTTTCCACCCTTCGTTATTGCTGTCTTTTTGGTCTATTATCGACTCTGTTTCTGTTCAAAAGATTGTCACCACCAACTCAGGTGATCTGCTCTCTGCTATTCCGTTACATGCGCTAAGACGACTTTATCGTGCTTTTTATGATACCTGCAGCTATAAGCCTAATATGAAAGAGTTATCCCAAGATGATCAACGCCGTATCGCCTTCCATTTGCGCTTAAATCGTCCTATGAGTTTTTTTGCAAGAACTTGGCTTTTAGTTGAGGGAGAAACTGAGATTTGGGTAATGTCGCAGGTGGCCGCTATTATGGGAATAGGCTTGCAATGTGAGGGCATCAGGTTAGTTGAATTTGCTCAATGTGGCTTGGCTCCAATCATTAAGCTTGCAAGGCAACTTGGTATTGCTTTTTATGTTTTAACAGATGGCGATGAGGCTGGAGAGAAGTATTGCAATACCGTAAGAAATTTTGTTCCATCAAAGCAGGTAAAGGCACACTTAACTAAGCTTCCTGCCTTAGATACTGAGCATTTTCTTTATGACAATGGCTATGCTGGTGTATATCAAAGATGTGCCGGCATCAAGGGAGCCTTAAGAGCTGGTACTACAGAAAGTAAGGTGATCGATCTTGCTATTCGCAAACATACCAAGCCTGGGCTTGCAATTGAAGTTATTGAGGAAATGCGTCGTCGGGGAGAGCGTGGGATCCCTGAGCTATTAAAGGATATGATAGGGAAAATTACTGCATTAAGCCGCGGTGATTTTCTATAGTGATTGTGGTAAATAAGTTGCATTTCCTTTAATTGTGTATAGCGTAAAACATAATAGTTAAAGTTTTTGCATTTGAGTGCAAAAAGTTAAAAAAATCTAAAGTATTTGCACTTTAGAGCTAAAAATATAAAAAAGGAGGCAAAGCAGGGGATGGTCATTGAAGGTGATATCTGAAATGATCTGCCAAAATTAAAACATCGCTGACGTCGATTATGCAAATGCCTTCTCGTTAAAGAAGGCATATTGAATTTTTGCTATTCGATGTTTTGTACTTGCTCGCGCATCTGCTCAATTAAAACCTTGAAGTCCACAGCAAGGTGGGTGAGCTCAAGGGAAGATGTTTTCGAGGCCATGGTATTGGCCTCGCGGTTAAACTCCTGCATCATAAAATCTAGGCGTTTGCCGCAGATCCCTCCTTTTGAAAGGATACGCTTTACTTCCTCAACGTGTGATTTTAGACGATCGTATTCCTCCTGAATATCATCACGCTCAGCCATGATCACCACCTCCTGCTCAAGACGGGCAGGATCAAAGCTATCAGCACTTTTTAAGTCGCCTATGTGCTTTAGCAACCTTTGACGTTCTAACTCTGAGAGCTTGGGCAGTATTTCTCCAATTTTTACCAGGCCTTCAGAAATTGATTGAAGTCTGGTGATAAGGGCAGTCTTTAGGCTATCTCCTTCACGGATCCTAGATTGCATTAATTTTTCTACTGCCTCATCAAAGGCTTTGAAAATGAGTATGTTGAGCTCCTTGTTAGAGTCATCTTCAGAGATTAGAACTCCTGGGAAGGATAGCAAGGCGGTAAGATCGGTATTGATATAGGGCATGCGTTCTTTGATTTTATCAGCAGCTTTTGCAATGGCATCTAAACGCTCCTCGTTGATAATCAGATCTCCTGTTGCAGAGCGCTTTATTGTCAGGGTGCATTCAACCTTGCCACGACTTATCTTATTTATTAGCCTTTCTTTTAAGACGGGGATTAAGCTTAGAAGTGATAGCTCTTCAGTACGCAGGGAAAAATCCATGAAGCGGTTGTTAACGCCTCTTAAATCAATAGAAACTGCAAAGTTATCCGAAACGGCATTTCCATGTCCTGATCCTGTCATGCTACAAATGTTAGCCATTAACTACTCCAAAAATACTGCATGCGCTAAAATACAAAAAATTTGATAACAATTCTAACGGAGATCTTACGCATGCAGGAATATCAGCGTAAATTCATTGAGCTTGCTCTTCAAAGAGGTGTGTTGAAATTTGGTAGTTTTACCTTAAAGTCAGGTCGTATCAGCCCTTATTTCTTCAATGCAGGTGGTTTTTCAACTGGTAAAGATCTGGCAGAATTGGGCTCTTGCTATGCTCATGCCCTGCAGGACTCTGGCTTAGAGTTTGATGTGCTCTTTGGACCTGCCTATAAGGGCATTCCTCTAGCCTGTGCTACTGCCATGGCTTTATCAATAGAGCATGGAAAGAATGTCCCTTGGGTCTTTAACCGTAAGGAAAAGAAGGATCATGGTGAGGGCGGTAACCTTGTAGGAGCTCCTCTTAAGGGACGTGTGCTGTTAATTGATGATGTGATCACCGCAGGTACTGCAATTCGTGAATCAGCTGACATCATCAAGGCCTCAGGTGCTGATTTCACTGCAGCCTTAATTGCATTAAACCGTAAAGAAAAAGGCCGTGGTGATAAGAGCGCTATTGATGAGGCTCAACATGAGCTTGGCATCAAGGTTATCTCCATTGTCTCCTTTGATGATTTAATCGAATACGTCAAAAAGGATGAAAAGCTTTCAGAGCACCTAGATGCTATGCTTGAGTATCGCAAGCAGTACGGAGTCTAAGCCAAAAGCTTTTTCTATTTGCTATATCTCTTTTCAAGAGAGGAGCGCATCAGCTCCTCTTTGTTTGCTGCCTTGTTTTGTTCTAAGGCAGATTGCATGCTGAAGACACAGCCACAGTAGCGCTGATTATAAAAGCCAATTTCTTTGACGAGCTTATAGCGTCTTTCAACTAGGCCATTTTTGCGCCAGTCCTCATTCCAGTAAATGCTACCTACAACTTCATCTTGAGCTCTTGAACCTGCCTTATCTACCTGCGGCTTGCTCTTCCAGCGTGAGGTGGCAAGGGTAGTGGTAAAGACGTTGATCCCGCGCTCTTTTGCAAAAAGAGCGGTAGCTTTAAGACGCATATAAAAGCATTTATCACAACGCTCTGCACGCTCGGGGCAGTGCTCAAGGCCTTTTACCTTTTCAAACCAGTCTTTAGTGTTGTAATCGCCGACTACAGCTTCAACATGAGTAAGATCTGCTAGTCTTAGCCATTCGTCGCGGCGTTTTTCGTATTCATCGCGGGGATGAATGTTAGGATTAAAAAAGAAGAGTACAGGTTTTATTTTATATGCCAAAAGACATTCAAGCACAGCAGTAGAGCAGGGAGCGCAGCAACAGTGAAGTACAACGGTATCTGCATTTTGGGGAACAGTTAATTCTTTTTTAGAAGTGGAAAGACCGTAATTATCAGGAAGGGAAAAATCAAATTCCATTTTACAAAATGCCGTATAATGCCGCCGCAAAACAAAAATTCCAGTTGGCGCACAGTATAACAGTGTAATGCGTTTGTGCGCAGGTTTTAGGTAAGTTTCAGTTTGTGGAAGCTTAGATGAGAGTTAGACATTTTATAAGAGTTCTTTTAACAATTGTGGTGGTACTAGTGGCCATTACATTAGGAGTATTTGCATATTTAAGCGATCCTACTCCAAGAGTGCTTATTCCGCAGTTATCAGGGATTGTGGCCTGTGCCGGTGCATTACTGGTGTGGAATTTCCTAGGTCTAAATCGCAAAGTCTTTATCTTCTTTGTATTCCTGAGCATGCTCTATGTTTCAGTTCCTTTAATACGTCTTGCTATTGGATCGGATTTAAGAGGAGAAGAATTTTTTGTAGCTTTGGAGGCTACCTGTGCAGCCTTTGTGCCGTTAATATTTTTCTGGTTTGTAGCTGCGCAGACTAAATCTAGGAATGTTCGTCTTTTTTGCAAAGGACTTGTGTATCTCTTAACTGCGGTGTTAGTGCTCTTCCCAGGATCGCTTTGGGCTTATTTTATTGCCATGAAGCAGCTACTCACCTCAGATATCATTCTGGCCTTTGCTCAGACCAACGGCGATGAAAGCTATGAATACTTCACCGCTCATGCCAATATCTACTGGCTGTATGCATTTATTTTTGCCTTTGCGCTGGTAGGCTTTTTTGTATTGGTATTAAGACGTACCGGTGTTGGGCAGTGTCATCATTTTAAGGGACGTTTTGAGTGCGGAATTTTATTGGCAGTTTTGTCTTTGTACGAGCTTGTGAACGTGATCCCCTCTGTTCCTTATCTTGCAACCTCGGTTTTAAAGATCACCGGCAATCAGCTAAAGCAATATGAGCGTTACTCAAAATCTACTCAAGAGAGAGCCAAGCGTCTTGCCAATATTGGCGGTATCTGGTGTAAAAAGGATCACGCTGGTATTTATGTTTTGGTGATAGGTGAAAGTGTCAACCGTGATCACATGCAGATCTATGGCTATGAGCGCAAGGACACTCCTTTTATGGAGGAGCTATCTTTGGATAAAAATACCTTTATCTTTGATAAGCCTTATGCCTCATTTCCTCAGACTGTTCCTGCAATTACTTATGCGTTAACCGGGAAAAATCAGTATAACGGTGCCGATCTTGTGGATTCCTTCTCTATATTGGAGGTAGCACGTAAGGCAGGCTTTGAGATCTACTGGCTCTCCAATCAAAGAAAGATAGGTGTATATGAAACTCCGATCTCGGTTATTTCATCTGCAGCTGATCATGAAATCTTCTTAAACAACACAGCCAAGATGTACAGCCTTTTCCATGATGAGGAGCTAATTGATTATTTTCCTGATTTAAAAGATAAGGAAAATGCACTTATCATTATCCATCTTATGGGAAGCCATGCCCGTTATGCCGAGCGTACCCCAGATGACAGAAAGGTCTACTCTGGATCATGGGACAGCCGTATTGACGATTATGATTCATCCATACTCTATACCGATGATAATCTGCGCAGGATCTATGACAAGGTAAAGGACCATCCTCGCTTCAAGGCTATGATCTATGTGTCAGATCATGGTGAAGATCTTGATACTCAGTTTGATCATAATCCTGCAGACTTTACCTTCCCCATGGTGCGTATCCCATTGGTAGTAACGGTGTCAGAGGATTATGCAAAAAAACATAAGGGCATAACCCAGTCTCTGCGCTCTCATAAAGCTCAGATCTGGACTAATGATCTAACCTTTGATCTGATGTGTGGCTTGATGGGGCTATCGGGGATGCCTCAGTATGAGGCTCGCTACGATCTTTCATCTGCATCCTATAAATTAGGGCAAAAGAAAGCGGTAACCATGCATGGCGAGGTAAAAATTACGGAAGATCCGCGCTATGGCCGTTGATTTTTAAGAAGTTAACTAATCGCTAGCTAAAAAGCGCAAAAAAATCGTATTGTGCCCTTGCAAAGTTTAAAAAAAAGGGTACAATGCACACACATTTTGACCGTTCCCCGAAAAATATTGGAACTTGTCAAAAGCCAGCCCTACGTCATTTGGATGCGGCTGAGGAAACTCCCTCTAATTGTGAGGGAATAGTAGATATAGCGTCACCTCCTCTTATGCAGTTTGCTGGAAGGCGGGTGTACGCATGTTCTTTTTTTATTATGGAGTCTGCAATGCAGAATCAAAGAATCAGGATCCGTCTTAAGGCCTACGATCACCGTTTAATCGATCACTCCACTCAGGAGATCGTTGAAACCGCTAAGCGTACTGGCGCCCAGGTAAAGGGTCCCATTCCGCTCCCTACCCGTAAGGAGCGTTACACCGTCCTCATTTCCCCACACGTTAACAAAGATGCACGTGATCAGTACGAAATCCGTACTCACAAGCGTTTAGTCGACATCGTGGAGCCGACCGAGAAGACCGTTGACGCATTGATGCGTTTGGATCTCGCAGCCGGTGTGGATGTTCAGATCAGCCTTCGTTAAGAGATAGGGGAAAAATACAATGTCAATCGGTTTAATCGGCCGCAAGCTTGGTATGACCCGTGTTTTCAACGAGAACGGCAAATCTGTTCCTGTCACCGTCATCCAGGTTGAGGCAAACCGCGTTACTCAGATTAAGAACGCAGAGACTGATGGCTATACTGCCATTCAGGTAACCACCGGCGAGCGTAAGGCTAGCCGCATGACCAAGGCTGAGATCGGCCACTTTGCTAAGGCTGGCGTTGCTGCTGGTCGTGGCTTGTGGGAGTTCCGTCTTGAGCCTTCTGAGCTTGAGGCCTATCAGGTCGGCTCTGAGATCAAGGTCGACGCTTTCCAGGACGTTAAGAAAGTAGACGTCACCGGTACCTCAAAAGGTAAAGGCACTGCTGGTACCATTAAGCGTTATCACTTCCTGCACCAAGATTATACCCACGGTAATTCCCGTTCACACCGTGTTCCCGGTTCTACCGGTCAGAACCAGACCCCTGGTCGTGTGTTCAAGGGCAAGAAGATGGTCGGCCACATGGGCTCTGAGAAAGTAACCGTTATGGATCTCGAGCTCGTACGTATTGACTCCGAGCGCAACTTACTCCTCGTTAAGGGTGCTGTTCCTGGTGCCAATAACGGCGACGTAATCGTAAGGCCGAGTGTCAAAGCTTAACCCGAGGTATAGAAAATCATGGAATTAAAGATGATTGGCGCTGACAAGGCTCTGGAAGTGTCAGACACCACCTTCGGTCGTGAGTTCAACGAGCCCTTAGTACATCAGGTAGTAGTTTCATATTTGAGCACTGCCCGTGCAGGCACCAAGGCTCAGAAGACCCGTTCCGAAGTCTCCGGCGGCGGCAAGAAGCCGTTCCGTCAGAAGGGCACCGGCCGCGCTCGTGCAGGTTCTACTCGTTCTCCTCTGTGGAGAGCCGGTGGCAAGATCTTCGCAGCTAAGCCCCAGGACTGGACCCAGAAGGTCAACCGTAAGATGTATCGTGTTGCTATGTGCAGCATTCTTTCTGAGTTGGCTCGTCAGGACCGTTTAGTTGTAGTTGATGACTTCAAGGTTGAAGATTGCAAGACCAAGACCTTAGTTGCCAAGCTCAAGAGCATGGACCTCAAAGAGGCCTTGATTGTTACTGAAGCTTTTGATGAGAACCTCATGTTAGCTTCCCGTAACCTATACAAAGTTGACGTCTGCCAGCCTGGAACTTCCGAGTTCAATCCTGTCAGCCTGATTGATTACGACAAGGTTGTGATGACTTCCGCCGCTGTCAAGAAGGTAGAGGAGATCCTGAAATGATTTCTGAAGCACGTTTATTAAAGGTCCTTATCGCTCCGGTTGTTACCGAGAAGAGCACTGAAGCTGCCCAGAAGAGCACCTTCGTGTTCAAGGTTGCAAAAGATGCAACCAAAGAAGAGATCAAGGCTGCTGTACAGATGTTGTTCAACGTCTCCGTAATTAACGTTCGCACCTTGAATGTGATGGGTAAGACCCGTCGCACCGTTCACGGCATGGGCAAGCGCTCTGACTGGAAGAAGGCATATGTAACTCTTCCTGAGGGCACTAACATTGATGTTGCTGCTGCCCAGCAGGCTGAAAAGGAGAGCAAATAATGGCTATCATTAAAGCAAAGCCTACCTCCCCGGCTCGCCGTCACGTTGTCCAGATCAAGACCCCTGGCCTCTGGAAAGGCGGCCCCTTGGCTTCCCTCGTTGTTGAGAAGCGCAAGACCGGTGGTCGTGACAACTACGGTCACATTTCCACTCGTCACATTGGCGGTGGCCACAAGCAGCGTTATCGTTTGGTAGACTTCAAGCGTCAGAAGGACGGCATTGAGGCACGCGTTGAGCGTATTGAGTACGATCCTAACCGTTCTGCTCACATCGCTTTGGTGCTTTATAAGGACGGCGTTCGTTCTTATATCCTTGCTCCTAAGGGTTTGAAGGTTGGTGATACCGTCGTTTCAGGCGCTGATGCTCCTATCGCTGTTGGTAATACTCTGCCTATGCAGAATATTCCTCTCGGTACTATCATCCACGCTGTCGAGCTCATCCCTGGTAACGGTGCTACTTTTGCCCGTTCCGCTGGCTGCTACTGCGAACTCCTCGCCAAAGAAGGTCAGTACGTAACCTTACGTATGCGTTCTGGTGAAATGCGTCGCGTTCTCGCTGCCGGTCGTGCAACCATCGGTGAAATCGGTAACGGCGAGCACATGCTAGCTCAGTTAGGCAAGGCCGGTGCTAAGCGTTGGCGCGGCATTCGTCCTACCGTTCGCGGTATGTCAATGAACCCTATTGACCACCCGCATGGCGGTGGTGAGGGCCGTAACAAGGGTATTCAGCCACGTTCACCGTGGGGTACTCCTTGCAAGGGCTTCAAGACCCGCAAGAACAAGCGTACTGAGAAGTACATTGTTCATCACCGTTAATCGTATAGCGAGGATTTAAAATGCCACGTTCTCTGAAGAAAGGACCTTTCATTGACGAGTCCTTACTGAAGAAGGTTCTGCAGAGCCAGGAATCCGGCGATAAGAAGCCCATCAAGACCTGGTCCCGCCGTTCCGTCATTATTCCGACCATGATCGGTATGACTATTGCCGTTCATAACGGTCGTCAGCACGTTCCTGTGTTTGTAACCGAAGATATGATCGGTCACAAGCTCGGTGAGTTTGCTCCGACCCGTACTTTCCATGGTCACGCTGCCGATGCAAAGGCTGCTAAATAGGAGTTGAGTCATGGAAGTTAAAGCAGTTCACAAGTATGCTCGTTCTTCTGCTCAGAAGGCCCGCTTGGTCGCAGACCAGGTTCGCGGTATGCCTGTTCAGAAGGCACTTGATCTCTTGCAGTTCAGCCCTCGTAAGGCTGCTGCACTGATCCGCAAGGTTGTTCTCTCTGCAGTTGCTAATGCTGAGACCAACAACTCCTTGGATGCTGATAATTTAGTCATCTCCAAGATTATGGTTGACGAAGGTCCTTCATTAAAGCGTATCATGCCCCGTGCTAAGGGTCGTGCTGATCGCATCGTGAAGCGTACTTCTCACATCACCGTTATCGTTGCTGATCAGGAGTAATTATGGGCCAGAAGATTAATCCTAACGGAATTCGTCTGGGCATCACCAAGAACTATGTTTCTACTTGGTATGCATCCAGCAAGGTATTCCCTGCCAATGTTAAGAGCGACAACGAGATCCGTAAGTTCTTAACCGCTGAGCTTAAGAATGCCTCCGTATCTAAGATCGTCATCGATCGTCCTGCAAAGAGCGTTCGTGTGACCATCTGCACCGCACGTCCTGGTATCGTCATCGGCCGTAAGGGCGAAGACGTTGAGAAGCTCCGTAAGCAGATCTCCAAGATTGCTGGTGTTCCTGCTCAGGTCAACATCTCCGAGATCCGCAAGCCTGATCTCGATGCTAAGATTGTTGCTGACAGCATCGCTTCACAGCTCGAGCGTCGCGTAATGTTCCGCCGTGCTATGAAGAAGGCAATCCAGAACGCAATGCGCGGTGGTGCTAAGGGCATTAAGATCGAGTGCTCCGGCCGTCTTGGTGGTGCAGAAATTGCTCGTACCGAGTGGTTACGTGAAGGTCGCGTACCTTTGCACACCTTACGTGCTGACATCGATTACGCAGTATCTGAGGCTGTGACCACCTATGGTGTGATCGGTATTAAGGTATGGATCTTCAAGGGTGAAATCCTTGGTGAGCTTCCCTTAGCTCAGGAAGAGACTGATGATCGCAATGGTTCCGTCGCTCCTGCAGGACGTCGTCACCGTCGCGATGACAATCAGGCCCGTAACGGCCGCGGCCGCCGTGGCGCAGACAAGTCTGCTGCCAAGAAGGCTGATGCCGCTTCAGCCGATGAAAAGGCTGAGTAACGGAGGAAAGTAAATGTTACAGCCGAAACGTACTAAATATCGTAAGACTCAGAAGGGCCGTAATGAGGGCTTGTGCTATGCAGGTTCTAAGGTCGACTTCGGCGAGTTCGGTTTGAAGGCTACCTCTCGTGGCCAGATCACCTCTCGTGAAATCGAAGCTGCCCGTCGTGCATTCACCCGTGAGATGAAGCGTGCTGGTAAAGTATGGATCCGCGTCTTCCCTGATAAGCCGATCACTCAGAAAGCTCTGGGCGTTCGTATGGGTAAAGGCAAGGGTACCGTTGAGTACTGGGTCGCTCCTATTCAGCCCGGCCGTGTTCTCTTTGAAATCGGCGGTATTTCCGAGGAAGTTGCTCGTGAGGCTTTCCGCCTTGCCTCAGCAAAGCTTTCCGTAACTACCACCTTCGTTCGTAAGCAGGTGATCTAATGCAGAGCAACGAGTTACGTAATAAGTCAGTTGAAGAGCTCAAGACTGAGCTTGCCAACCTTAACCGCGAGCAGTTCAATCTGCGTTTCCAGTTAAAGACTGCCCAGTTGCAGCAGACTGACAACGTCAGAAAAGTACGTCGCGATATTGCACGCGTCAAGACCATTCTCGCTGAGAAGCAGAACGCTAAGTAAGAGGAAGAGTAAATGTCTGAAGAACAGAATACTGTCAAAGCTTCACGCTCCCTCCGCGGACGCGTTGTTAGCGACAAGATGCAGAAGGCCTGTGTGGTAGCTGTTGAGCGTCGTGTCCAGCACCCAGTTTATGGTAAGACTGTGACCCGTACCACCAAGTTCCACGTAGCTGATCCTGAGAACGCTGCTAAAGTCGGCGATCTTGTTGAGATCTGCGAGGGTCGTCCCGTTTCCAAGACCATCTCTTGGAGACTTTCTAAGGTTATCGAGAAGGCTCAGGCCTAATCTATAATCCTAGAATTTAGGAAAAAATATATAAAACCGCAACGATATCGTTGCGGTTTTTGTATATATATGGTATCCTTTAGCGCCTTTTGACTATTTGGTCAAAAGTTTGTTTTATCTTTTTAACCGGAGCATTTGAAAATGATCCAGATGCAAAGCATGCTTGACGTTGCCGATAATTCGGGCGCACGTGCAGTAATGTGTGTGAAGGTCTTAGGTGGCTCTCACCGTCGTTACGCAGGCATTGGCGACATCATTAAGGTGTCTGTCAAAGATGCGATCCCACGCGGCAAGGTTAAGAAGGGCGATGTTGTTGATGCTGTTGTTGTGCGCACCAAGAAGGGTGTTCGCCGTCCTGATGGCTCACTCATTCGCTTTGACAGCAACGCTGCAGTTTTATTGACTGCATCGCATGAGCCTATTGGCACCCGTATCTTCGGACCCGTTACTCGTGAATTACGTACCGAGCAGTTCATGAAGATCGTGTCATTGGCACCTGAAGTACTCTAATAGAGGGAACTAGCAAATGGCAGCGAAAATTCGCACCAATGACGAAGTGATCGTCATTACTGGTAAAGACAAGGGCAAGACCGGTAAAGTCACCCAAGTTTTGACCCAGGAGCACAAAGTGCTGGTTGAGGGCATCAATGTCCACAAGAAGCACCAGAAAGCTAACCCTAACATTGGCCAGGAAGGTGGCATTGTTAACAAGGAAGCTCCTTTGGATGTTTCTAATGTTGCAATCTACAACCCTGATACTAAGAAGGCTGACCGCGTTGGTTTCCGCGTTGAAGACGGCAAGAAAGTCCGTTTCTTCAAGTCCAACGGCAATGTCATTACCTCTTCCGCCAAGTAAGGTTTAATTAAAGGAGAATAACGATGGCGAAACTGCATGATATATACAAGCAGGAAGTAATCAAAGCCTTAACTGAAAAATTTGGTTACAAGACAGTCATGCAAGTCCCTCGGATTGTGAAGATCACCCTCAATATGGGTGTTGGTGAAGCACGTACTGACAAGAAGATTCTTGAGAATGCAGCACGTGATATGGCCGCTATCTCCGGCCAGAAGCCTCTCATCACCAAGGTTCGCAAGTCTGTAGCGGGCTTCCAAATTCGTGAAGGCTATCCAATCGGCTGTAAGGTTACCCTACGCGGTGAGCGTATGTGGGAGTTCCTCGAGCGCTTAATTGTGATCGCTATTCCACGTATCCGCGATTTCCGTGGTTTGTCTGCAAAGTCCTTTGACGGACGTGGCAATTACTCCATGGGCGTACGTGAGCAGATCATTTTCCCTGAGATCGATTACGACAAGGTAGACGCAGTGCGTGGTCTCGACATTACCATTACCACCACCGCTAAGACCGACGAAGAAGGCAGAGCACTTTTGCAGGCTTTTGACTTCCCGTTCCGTACTCAGGCCGGCAAATAATTCGAGGATTTAAGAACCTATGGCTAAGACCTCAATGATAAACAGAGATCTGAAGAGAAAAGCTCTTGCCGATAAGTATCGTGCAAAGCGTTCAGAGCTCAAAAAGATTATTTCAAATGTGTCTTCTTCTGAAGAAGATCGTTTCGCAGCTGTAATGGCACTTGCTAAGTTGCCCCGTGATTCCAGCCCTTCACGTCAGCGTAATCGCTGCTCTGAGACTGGTCGTCCCCACGGCTATCTGCGTAAGTTCGGTCTCTCCCGCATCAAGCTCCGTGAGCACATGATGCGCGGTGAAATCCCTGGTCTGCACAAGGCAAGCTGGTAAAGAGGAATACACACATGATGCAAGATCCTATTGCGGATTTGTTAACCCGCATTCGTAACGGCCAGGCTGCTGGCAAAGTTGCAGTCACCGTCCCTTCTTCTAAGCAGAAGCTCGCTATTGCTGAGTTGCTCGTGAAGGAAGGCTACATTGCCTCCGTTCAGGAAGTCGGTGATGTCAAGAAGGTTCTGGAAATCGGTCTTAAGTACTACGAAGGCAAGCCTGTCGTTGAACTCATTCAGAGAGTTTCACGTCCTGGCCTCCGTATTTACAAGAAGTGCCGCGATCTTCCCCGTATTATGAACGGTTTGGGTATCGCTGTGATTTCCACTTCCAAAGGCATTATGACTGACCGCGCTGCCCGTAAGGACGGCTTAGGCGGCGAAGTTATCTGCTACGTCGCATAAGGGAGGACACATGTCTCGTATTGCTAAGGAAATTATTCCTATTCCCCAGGGCGTCGAAGTTGCTATCGACGGCCAGAAGGTGACCGTTAAGTCAAAGAAGGGTGAGCTTGTTTTCAATGCTCAGCCTTGCGTTAACGTCACCGTTGAAGACAATGCTATCAAGGTAGCTGTTGCCAATGATTCTAAGGAAGCTAACATGCAGTCTGGTACCACTCGTGCCATTCTGATGAACTATGTTACTGGCTTAGACAAGGGCTTTGAGCGCGCATTGAAGCTTGTCGGCGTTGGTTACCGTGCTCAAGCTAAGGGCAATATCCTTAACTTGGTCGTGGGCTTCTCCCATCAGGTCAACTATGAGCTTCCTGAAGGCGTTACTGCTGAGACCCCTTCACAGACTGACATTATCCTCAAGGGTTATGACAAGGCTGTTTTAGGTCAGGTTGCTGCTAACCTCCGCGAGATCCGTCACCCTGAGCCTTACAAGGGCAAAGGCATTCGTTATGCTGACGAAGTGATTCATCTCAAAGAAGCTAAGAAGAAATAATAGGGTGGGTTAAACATGTTCGAGAAAAAACAGGCTCGTTTACGCCGTTCCGGCAAGTCCCGCGCCAAGATGCACGAGTTAGGTGTTACCCGTTTGGTTGTCACCCGTACTCCACGTCATATTTACGCTCAGATTATCTCCGCTGATAATCGCGTTTTAGCCACCGCAAGCACTCTTGAGAAAGAGCTTGTGAAGGATCTCAAGTACACTGGCAATGTCGAAGCTGCTAAGGTTATCGGCAAAGCTGTTGGTGAGCGCGCTTTGGCTGCTAAGGTCGAGACCGTCGCTTTTGATAGATCCGGTTATCAGTATCACGGCCGTGTCGCAGCTTTAGCTGATGCAGCCCGCGAAGCCGGCCTCAAGTTCTAAGGGAGTGCATTAAATGCAACACAAAGAAGAATCCCAGGCAGGCGAGCTGCAGGAAAAATTGGTTGCTGTTAACCGCGTAGCCAAGGTAGTGAAGGGTGGTCGTATCTTCTCATTCACCGCTTTGACTGTAGTTGGTGACGGCAATGGTAAGGTTGGCTTCGGTTATGGCAAGGCAGGTGAAGTTCCTGCTGCTATTCAGAAGGCAATTGAGCAGGCACGCCGCAACGTTAATAACAACATTACCTTAAACAACGGTACTTTGTTCCACGCTGTTAAGGGTGAGCACTCTGGCTCTATGGTATACATGCAGCCTGCTTCAGAAGGTACCGGTATTATTGCCGGCGGCGCTATGCGTGCTGTTTTGGAAGTTGCTGGTGTTCGTAACGTTCTGGCTAAGGCTTATGGTTCCACCAACCCTATTAACGTGGTTCGTGCAACTGTCGCTGCTCTTGCCTCAATGCGTACTCCGGAAACTGTTGCTGCTAAGCGCGGTTTGTCCGTCAAAGAGATCCTGGAGTAAAAAATGGCTGAGAAGAAAACCATTAAAGTCACTCAGACCAAGAGCACCATCGGTCGTTTGCCCAAGCATATTGAGACCATGCGTGGTTTAGGTTTGCGTCGCATCAATCATACCGTTGAACTTGAGGACACCCCTTCTGTTCGCGGCATGATCAATAAAGTTAGCTACATGGTTAAGGTCGAGGAGTAATAAATGCGTCTTGATTCGTTAAAGCCTGCTGAAGGTTCACACCGTAAGCACGTACGCGTCGGTCGTGGTATTGGCTCTGGCCTTGGCAAGACCTGCGGTCGTGGTGTAAAGGGTGCTGGTGCACGTAAGTCTGCTCACAAGCGTCCTGGTTTTGAAGGCGGTCAGATGCCTATGAAGATCCGTCTGCCTAAGTTCGGTTTCTGGTCAAAGAAGGCAACTGAGACTGCTTCAATTTCCTTAAATGACTTAAACCGTATCGACGCAGAAGTGATCGATTTGGCTGCATTGCAGAAGGCTCGTTTGGTTACTAAGAAGATCAAGTACGTGAAGGTTGTTCTTTCCCGTATTCCTGGTTTCTCCAAGAAAGTAACCTTGAAGGGCTTAGGCGTTACCAAGGCTGCTAAGGCTGCTATTGAAGCTGCCGGTGGCACCGTTGAGGTCGCTGAGTACATTACCTCTGCAACTGAGCGTTTGAATGCTTCTAAGAAGCGTACTGCCGCTAAGTCAAAGGCTCGTATCGATAAGGTCCTTGCTGAAGGCATCAAGAAGCCTGCTAAAAAGGTCCGTACCGAGAAGCCTGCTAAGTAATTAAAGAGGCGCCCTAGAGGCGCCTGTGTAAAGAGGTTCTCATGGCTAGAAAATCGCTTTTTGACAGAAGTCGTGAAGCAATGGATAAGGCTGAAAAGAGCTCCGGCAAAGGAGAGATCCGTCAGCGTTTGTTCTTTGTAATCATCGGTCTGGTGCTTTTTAGACTAGGTTCTTTCGTGCCAGTTCCCGGTGTTAATGCCGACGTTCTGCAGCGTGTTTTCGATGAACAGAGCGGAACCATCTTAGGCATGTTCAATATGTTCTCAGGCGGTGCTCTTTCAAGAGCTTCCGTGCTGGCATTAGGTATCATGCCTTACATTTCGGCTGCAATTATCATTCAGTTGCTAGCAGTGATTAACAAGAATCTGGCTGAACTTCGTAAAGAAGGTGAGTCAGGTCGTCGTAAGATCACTCAATACACCCGTATTTCCACCTTATTCCTTGCCGCATTGCAGGGTATGGGTATTGCCACCGGTATTCCTAACATGGTGCCGGGACTTGTGGATAATCCGGGTCTTGGTTTTTACTTTGTAACTACCATGTCCCTAGTAACTGGCACTATGCTACTTATGTGGCTTGGTGAGCAGATCACTGAAAGAGGTATCGGTAACGGTATCTCCCTCATCATCTTTGCCGGTATTGTCGCAGGTCTGCCAAGTGCTCTTGGCCGTACCTTCGAGCAGTCCCGTCAGGGCGATCTGTCAACCATTGCCTTGCTGATAATTGGCGTCGTGGTGGTCCTGGTGACCTTCTTTGTGGTATTCATCGAACGTGGACAGCGTAGGATTGTAATTGAATACGCCAAGCGTCAGATGGGTAATCGCATTTATTCACAGCCGCGCTCTAATTTGCCGTTGAAGATCAATATGTCTGGCGTGATCCCTGCAATCTTTGCATCCTCGATCATTTTGTTCCCAGGCACTGTGGTCTCATGGTTTGGTCAGGGTGATAATCCTGTGGCCAACGTGTTGGGTGAAATTTCATTGTTCATTCAGCCCGGTCAGCCTTTGTATGAGCTGCTATATGCTGCTGCTATTATCTTCTTCACCTTCTTCTATACCGCTCTTGTTTTCAATCCAAGAGAGGTATCTGAGAATCTTAAGAAGAGCGGTGCATTTATTCCTGGAATTCGTCCTGGTGAGCAGACTGCAAGATTTATCGATAAAGTCATGACCAGACTTACACTCTCAGGCTCCTTGTACATGGTATTGGTGTGCTTGGTACCTCAGTTACTTATGAATTGGTTCAACGTCCAGTTCTATTTCGGTGGTACTTCACTTCTCATTATCGTAGTTGTAACTATGGATTTCGTAGCTCAGCTGCAGTCACATATGATGAACCAGCAATATGGCGATATAATGAGAAAAGCAAACCTGAGAAATTACGGTCGTTAGAGTTAAAACTTTTGGAGAAACAAGATGAAAGTTGGTGCTTCCGTTAAGAAGATGTGCCGCAACTGCAAAGTTGTTCGTCGCCACGGTGTGGTCCGCATTATCTGTTTAAACCCTAAGCATAAGCAGCGTCAGGGCTAATGCTTAATAAATTGAGTTGATCAATTTAATCAACTTAGTTATAATTATATGGTTACGGCACTGGACGTAAGAGTCTGGTGCCTTTTCTGACATTGCCAAATAGGCACTATAGTGGCTGTCGTGTATCCTCAACGGGCTTTGCGACAGCTGTGTTTTTAATTACCTTCTTTTTAGGAGATCGATAGTGGCCCGTATAGCTGGCATTAATGTGCCTGATAATAAGATCGCCGCGATTGCTTTGCAGTCGATTTTCGGCATCGGCCCTACCCGTGCACGCGATATTCTCGCTGCAACCGGTATTGAACCTACTTCCAAATTCAAGGATTTGGACGAAGCTACCTTAGATAAGATCCGCGCAGAAGTCGGCAAGTACACTGTTGAAGGCGATTTACGTCGTGAAATCACCATGAACATTAAGCGTCTTGTTGACCTTGGTGCTTATCGTGGTTTACGTCATCGTCGCGGCTTACCTGTTCGCGGCCAGCGTACTAAGACCAATGCACGTACCCGTAAGGGCCCGCGCAAGAGCGTTAAGAAGTAGGAGATAGCGAGATGGCTGAAGAAATTAAAGAGACTGCCGCTCAGGCACCCGCCGCCGCTCCCGCTGCTGCAGCTGCTCCTGCAGTTCGTCGCGGAAAGCGTTCCAAAAAACAGATTGCTGACGGTGTAGCTCACATCCACGCATCTTTCAACAATACCATCGTATCAATTTCTGATCGTCAGGGTAACGTCCTTTCATGGGCTACCGCTGGTGGTTCAGGATTCCGTGGTTCACGTAAGTCCACTCCTTATGCAGCTCAGGTTGCAGCAGAGCGTGCTGGTGAGGCTGCCAAGGATTACGGTGTTAAGAACCTTGAAGTCTTAGTGAAGGGCCCTGGTCCTGGTCGTGAGTCTTCAATCCGTGCTTTGAATGCATTGGGTTATAAGATCACCAACATCACCGATGTGACCCCCATCCCTCACAACGGTTGCCGTCCGCCTAAAAAGCGCCGTGTTTAACCTACAGCAAGTTTCTGGAGAAAGATAAATGGCAAAATATACAGGTCCTGCCCTGAAATTAAGCCGCCGCGAGGGTGTTGACTTATTCTTAAAGTCTGGTGTCCGTGCAATTGAATCAAAGTGCAAGGATCGCTTGACTGTTGTTCCCGGCCAGCATGGTGCTAATAAGCCCCGCCTTTCTGACTACGGCGTTCAGTTGCGCGAGAAGCAGAAGGTTCGTCGTATTTACGGCGTACTCGAGCGTCAGTTCCGCAATTATTATAAGAAGGCAACCCGTCTTCCTGGCAACACCGGTGAGAACCTACTTCAGCTTCTCGAAGGTCGCTTGGATAACGTTGTTTACCGCATGGGTTTTGGCTCTACCCGTATGGAAGCCCGTCAGTTGGTATCCCACAAGGCTATCACTGTTAACGACCGCGTTGTAAACATTCCTTCATATGAAGTAAAGCCTAACGATGTGATCGCAGTTCGTGAAAAAGCTAAGAAGCAGAGCCGCATTAAGTCTGCTCTTGACTTAGCTGGTCAGCGTGCTCTTAAGCCTACCTGGATCGAAGTTGATCAGGATAACTTAAAGGGTACTTATAAGAGCAAGCCTGAGCGTGCTGAGCTCCCTGCTGACATCAAGGAAGCACTCATCGTCGAGTTGTACTCGAAGTAATAACGGCTCTGTGCCAACACCTATACTTAATGTGGGGTAAATCTAGTGTCTGTTTGTGAACTGCTGAAACCTAAGCCAGTGGATTTCACCGAGATCGGATTAAACAAGGCTCATGTAGTACTTGAGCCTTTAGAGCGCGGTTTCGGTCACACCTTAGGCACTGCTTTAAGCGGAGTCTTACTCAAGACCTTCCCCGGCAATGCGGTTGATGCCGTAAATGTCGCGGGTGTAAAGGATGTGAATGGCTCTATCTCAGACGTTGCCGAGTCAATGTTTGAAGTTGTCATGAACTGCAAGGAACTTGCAGTTAGATGTGAAACTCAATCATCTGCTCCTCAATGGTGTGAGGCTGAAAAGCAGGGTGAAGGTAAACTTACCGCTGCTGACTTTAAGTGCCCCGAGGGCGTTTCATTTGTCGATCCTGATGCACTTGTCTGCACCTTGGTCGGTGAAAAGGCTTCGGTAAAAATTAAAGTACGCATCACCTCTGGTTGTGGCTATGTTCTTGCTTCATCTGATGAGCATATTCCTGCTTCTGAGGAAGGGGATATTCTTATCGACGCAAGCTATACGCCAGTTCGCCGTTTTGTTTACGGTACTGAAGCTGCGCGTGTTGAACAGCGTACCGATTTAGATCGTTTGGTTATTGATATCGAAACCAACGGTGTCGTGACCCCTGACGAGGCTATCATGCAGGGCGCTGATCTTATCAAGAAGACCATCGTCAATATCGTCAATCAAGATGAAGTTGCTGAGCAGTCTATTGCTCCTTCAGCACCTCCTCTTCCTGATCCTCTGCTTATGCAGAGTGTTGATGATTTGGAGCTTACTGTTCGTAGCGCCAACTGCCTCAAGGCTGAGTCCATCATTTATATTGGTGATTTGGTACAGCGTACCGAAGTTGAGTTGCTTAAGACCCCTAATTTGGGCAAGAAGTCTTTAACTGAAATTAAGGATGTATTAGCTCAGAGAGGTCTTTCTCTCGGAATGAGAGTTGCCAACTGGCCTCCTCCGGGATTGAAGTCAACCAAATAAACGAACTGTTTTTACAGAAGGAATTAGGAAATGCGTCATCGTTTAGCCGGCCGTCATTTAGGCCGCACCGCTTCACATCGTGCAGCGCTGTATCGCAATCTTGCTAATGCTCTCTTTACTTACGAAGTTATTAAGACCACTGTTCCTAAGGCTAAAGAACTTCGTCGTTTTGCTGAGCCTTTAATCACTTTGGCTAAGGTTGATACCGTTGCCAACCGTCGTTTAGCTTTTGCTCGTTTACGTGACGATGCTGTTGTTAACAAGCTCTTCACCGTAATTGGTAAGCTTTCTGCTGAGCGTAAGGGCGGTTATACCCGTATCCTTAAAGCCGGCCGTCGCCCTGGTGATCAGGCACCCGTTGCCTACATCATGTTGGTTGACAGACCGCAGGCTGCTGAGTCTGAAGAGACTGAGGCTTAAGCCATTACTTAAGGCGCGGCTTGCCGCGCCTTATCAAGTTTTCTGCTAATCAACTGTATAGACGAGGGTAAGACCTTGGATCAGAATATTGATTCTTTAATGCCGAACATCAAGGACGTAGAAACTCTCTCTGAGAACCACTTCCGAGTGACCCTTGAGCCTTTCGAGCCCGAGTATGCCCATATTGTGGGTACCGCTCTTCGCCGCATCATGCTGTCTTCAATTCCTGGATATGCAATTTCCTCAGTTGAGATCGATGGTGTTGTGCATGAGTACAGTGCAGTTGAAGGCATTCAGGAAGACATTCTTGTTGTACTGCTTAACATCAAGGAAGTTGCAGTAGCTGTTGAAGGCTTATTGCATGATGATCCTGTTTTGGAGATCTCCAAGCAGGGAATTGGACCTGTGACTGCAGGCGATATTGTTTGCCCTGCTGGTGTGTCCATTCGTAATCCTGAGCTAGTACTGCTCCATCTTACCGAAGAGTCCAAGCATCTAAAGATGCGTCTGCACGTAACTCGTGGTCGTGGATATTGCCCTAATCAGTCTCATCCTTCATTGGATGGCTCTGAAGAGCGCTTCATCGGTCGTTTGAATATCGACCCTTCATACTGCCCTGTTTTAAATGTTGCAGTTCATGAAGAGCCCATTGCCGGTGGTATGGAGAGATTGATCCTGAACATTGAGACTAACGGAACTATTGATCCGACGGTTGCAGTGTCAATTGCCGGCACTATTTTCGCAGATCAGCTCAATAGCTTTGTTGATATCCGCAACAGCGTCGCTCCTGCTGAGGTATCTACAATGACCACCTTCATTGATCCTAAGCTAATTTGTCCTGTAGAGGATCTTGAACTTACTGTACGTTCTGCTAACTGCTTGAAGGCTGAAGGCATTAAGTACATTGGTGATTTGGTACAGCGTACCGAAGTTGAATTGCTTAAGACTCCTAATCTTGGTAAGAAGTCTCTTACTGAAATTAAGGATGTTCTGGCCGAAAGAGGACTTTCCTTGGGCATGCGCCTTGAGAACTGGCCTCCTGAGGATCTCGACATGTAGTCGCAAGAATTGCTACAAAATGGGATGTCTTAGGGCATCCCTTTTTTTTGCTAGGTATTTTGTTTTTGGTGAAAGTTATGTTTAATCCTGATGAATTAAGTGATGAAGCTTTTGACGAGATGTCTACTTACGCTGTTGAACTCTACTATGCCGCATCCGAGTCTTTATATGAAAATAACAGCCGTCAGTATGAGCGTCTGGTAAAGCTTTCAGCTAATGAGGCACTGGAGATTGAATGTGCCTTAGATGCAGCGCGGATGTCTCTTGATCCTGAAGAGGTAGGTGAGGGAGATGTCATCCGTGCATCATTGTATTTTGTGCCTGAGGGTAAGGGTGCGGATGATGTTTTATCTGTGCACTTTGCTGATGTTTATTTTACAGCTGAGGGTATGGCCGAAAAGCTTGGCACTGTAGTATGGTTTCCAGATGAGGATCAATGGCACTGATTTTAGAGGCTTTCTGATAAGTAAAAGGCTCATAAGTTAGTGAGCCTTTTTTTGATCTTGACTATGGATGAATGGTGATAGGTGTTCCCACATCAACCATAGAGAGGAATAAATCGAGATCCGGATTTAAAAGAGCTATGCAACCATTAGTCCAGTTGGTGCGCTGTACGGTTTCTTCATACTCACCACCTGTGGCAGGCTGACCATGTACCATGATCATGCCGCCAGGGCGTCTGCCGTTGGATCTGGCAAATTTAATATCCTCTGAGTTTGGATAGGAAATATGGAAGGCCTTATAGTAACGTGAGTTATTTTTTATGTAATCAAGCGTGTAGGTGCCTTCAGGAGTACGCTTATCTCCTTCAAACTGCTTTTTGCCTTCAGGCCTGTCAGATAATGCAATCCAGAATTTTTTGATAACCTGATCCTTTTTCATCAGCATCATTTCATGGCGCATTTTATAGACAACGACATTATCTACAATGCCGTGTTTAACCGCAGTGCTTACACCGTTTGCATATAGAGGGAGATGGTTGACCCTTTTTAATTTGGTATAGTCAAATTCCTCATCGTATTCAACGCCTGAGGTGATTGCTTGTGATAATAGATCAGCAGGAAGTGGTGCAAAGGCTATAACTTGTGATGATGCAAAAGTGAAGATCGAGGTAATAATACTGTAAACTAAGGGTCTCACAAAAAGCTCCGAAGGATGCTTAAATATCGAAATTAAAATTCTGAAAAAATGGCCGATCTCAGGCCAACTCAGTAAGAAAACTTTGTAGCACTATTTTACGCCACATCAGAGTTTACGTCAGATTTTTTAGGGCAAAGATCCCTTTTTGAGCTAGGAAAGATTTGTTAAGAAAGGCTCAATGATCGTGGCAGAGTCTCTTAATTTGCTACATAATAACTACTATGACAGACGAATTAAAACCAGAAGAATTAAGCCTTGAAGGCATCGAGTGCACCCCGCTTAAAAAATTTGCCGAGGATGCTTATCTTAACTATTCCATGAGTGTGATCCGTGATCGCGCTCTGCCCTGTGTAACCGATGGTCTAAAACCTGTTCAGCGCCGTATTCTTTATGCTATGGCTGAGGCCGGACTTTCACCTGATTCACAGACCTTAAAGTCAGCTACCACCGTAGGTAACGTTATCGGTCATTATCATCCTCATGGTGATAGTGCCTGCTATGAAGCTATGGTGCTGATGGCACAACCCTTTTCATTTCGTTATCCTCTGGTACACGGTGAGGGCAACTGGGGTGATCAGGAGGATCCTAAATCCTACGCAGCTTACCGTTATACTGAAGCCAAGCTTACTAAATTCTCCAACGCGCTCTTGTCTGATTTAAAGACTGGTTGTGTTGAATGGATTAAGAACTTTGACGGTCAGCGCAATGAACCAAAGGATCTGCCCGCACGCTTGCCATCAATACTGTTAAATGGTACTACCGGTATTGCCGTGGGTATGGCAACGGATATTCCTCCGCACAATCTGTGTGAAGTTGCCGATGCCACCATTTATCTTATGGATCATGAGGATTGCACGGTTGCAGATCTCATGCAGTTTATCCAAGGTCCTGATTACCCAACCCGTGCTCAGATCACCTCCTCTCACCAAGAGCTTTTGAAGATCTATGAGACTGGTCGTGGCAGTGTCAGAATGCGTGCCGTCTATAAGGTTGAAGAGGAAGGTATTGTAATTCGTGCCATGCCTTATCAGGTCTCAGGAGGTTTGATTGAAAAACAGATCTCAGACCTGATGGAAAAGAAGAAGCTTCCTCTAGTTGATGATGTGATCAATGCTTCTGATCACAGCGATCCCTGCAAGCTTATTATTGTTCCTCGCTCCAAGCGTGTGGATGTTGAGGAGCTAATGGAGTTTCTCTATGCATCAACCGATCTTGAGACTACCTATCGCGTAAATCTTAATATGCTGGGATTAGACGGCAAGCCTCAGGTAAAGAATTTAAAGCTCATCTTAAAAGAGTGGCTTGAATTTAGGCATCAGTCGGTACGCCGTCGCCTATCCTATCGTCTAGAGCAGGTTAATGCCAGATTACATGTCTTAGAGGCGTTGATGACTGTATACCTCAATCTAGATGAGGTATTACGCATTGTCCGTGAAAGCGAAAAGCCCAAGGCTGAGCTCATGGAGCGCTTTGGTCTTGATGAGATGCAGGCAGACTACGTGCTTGATACCAAGCTACGTCAGTTAGCAAGATTGCAGGAGATCAAGATCCGCGGTGAGCAGGATGATCTCACCAAGGAAAAGCAGAATCTAGAGGATCTGCTAGCCTCTGAAAAGAAATTAAAATCTCTGATTAAAAAAGAGATCAAGGCCGATCGCAAGCTCTATGGTGATGAGCGTATGTCTGAGATCTGCGAGCATGAAGCTGCTGTTGCGGTACAGGGAGATGAGTTAATTCCTCGTCAGCCTGTTACCGTGATTGTCTCTAAGATGGGCTGGATTAGAGCTGCAAGCGGTCTAAATGTTGATGCAGAGAGCATGTCCTATCGAAGTGGCGATGCTTTTATGGCTAAGATCTCAGGTTACACCAATGAGACGGCCTGTTTTATTACAACGCTTGGCCGTGTATATAACGTCGATATTGCCGATCTGCCATCTGCTCGAGGTCAGGGTGAGCCTATTACTTCTAAGGTTACATTGTCACCTGAGGAGAAGGTGGTATATGTCTTAATTCCTCGTGCTGATGAACACTATCTATTTGCTACTTCTGGGGATTATGGCTATATCTGTAAGTCAGATGCACTGCTTACCCGTATGAAGGCAGGTAAGGCTTTTATCAGCATGGATGAGCAGTCAACTCTATTGCCTCCAGTGAAGCTGGCATCACGTGATGAGGACACCATTATCGTGGTATCTCGTCAGGGTAGGATCTTAATTTATAAGGCATCAGAATTGCCTCTTTTAAGCTCAGGTCGCGGTAATAAGCTTATTGCTATTAACGGAGCCAAGCTTGAAGTGGGTATGGATGGCTTAGCAGCTGTTGCCGCAGTACCACAGGGTGGTAGTGCAATTTTGCATGCTGGTAAGAAGATCCTTAAGCTTCCTGCATCACAGCTTGCCGAAAAGCTTTCATCTAGATCGCGTGCAGGTGAAGTGCTGCCTCGTGGATATCAGAAATGTGATTATCTTGAAGTAATTCCTCCGAAGGGAATAGAGACAGAGGATGGAGAGCAGGTGGATCAAACTCTTGAAGACTTTACTTTAGAGTAATTCTTACTGAGTTGATATTTGGCTATTTGCTAAAGGAGTGAAAGAATTCTTTTGAGCAAATAGCCTAAAAAAAGAACTCTGACTTTTAAAATATCTGCCAGAGTTCTCAAAGTTTGTTCTTCAAATAATTCCAATGCGAGAATTACTCTTTTACCTCTAGAAGAACAACCACAGCTGTCCAAATAATCTTAAGAACAACCAATTCAAAGCATAAATAGCTATCAATACCACCATAAGTGAAATATCGATCATGCCAATGGTAGGGATCACGCGTTGTACTGGCGACACTATCGGGTAGGTAATCTCTGCACAGAGCTGGCTTACACCACGGGTAGCAGGAAGCCATGATGTTAGAGCCTGAACTAGCAACAGAATAATGAGCAGATAGCCAAAGGTCTTAACTGTCATCAAAAGCCCCAGAATAGGAGTTGCTGCTAGCAGATCTCCTGAGCCAAATATCAAGGATATTACCAACCAGAATATAAGAGCAATTAGCAAGGCAATAACAAATCCTGCATAGAAAAAGCCCTTGATGTGTTTCTGGCGAAAAGGCATGAAACGTATTATAGGATCGGTAAGCTTGGCCACACTCTGTGCCAAAGGATGGTAATAGCTTACAGAGGATGACTGCAATAAGGATCTGAGCAGAAAAAGCATAATCACCGCCTGTGCAACAAGCACGGCGATGGCATAAGGATTGTACATAGAATAGTGTTCCTAAAATTGATTTAGAACATTTTCTCAAATTCAGCGGTGCGATCAAGACTTGCTTGCACAACTTTTTGCATCATGTCCTCAAAGTTGCCCTCAGTCATCTTGCAAAGGCCAGCGTAGGTAGTGCCTCCCTTGGAGGTAACTGCTTCACGAAGAGCTGCTACTGAGCTGTCCTGATTAGTGATAACCATGTCTGCAGTGCCCTTAAACAGCTGCTCCATGATCCTGCGACCTTCCTTTTCATCAATACCGTGGCGTGAAGCTTCGGCAATCATGGCTTCCATAAAGCGATAGATAAAGGCAGGGCCACAGCCTGCAACAGCTCCGATGACATTTAATGACTGCTCTGTGCCTTCTGATACCATTCCCATACCTCCTAGCATTAGACGTACGATTTCCTTATCAGGATCGGCACAGCCTAAGCCATAGGATACTGCGGTAACCCCCTCGCCAATCTTGGCAGGAGTGTTGGGCATGATCCTTACAAGACGTGATGATTGCAGATGCTTTTCAATTGAGGCAAGTCTAAATCCTGCAGCCATAGAGATCACAAGCTTTTCTTCAAAATCTATACCTGATCCTGCAAGCTCTTCTAAGACAGCAGTTAACATCTGTGGTTTGACACCTAGGAAGATGATGGCACTGTTTCTGGCGGCCTCAATATTTGAGGTAGTAATTGCGGCGCCCTTGTCCTTAAATTTCTGCAGCTTTTCAATATGAGGTCCTGATACGGTGATATTGCGTGGTGACTGGTGTTTAATCACGCTTTCAAAAATGCAGGATGCCATGTTGCCGCCACCAATAAAGGCGATAGTTTGCTTATCGTTCATACGTTCCTCTGCGTAAATGCGGCCGCCAAAAATTGCGGTGCCGATGCGAACTTCAGTTGAGCCATAGTTTATGGCCTGCTCTAGATCATGGGTCATGCCCATGGAGAGCTCAGTAATTGTCGGGTATTTTTGTTTCTTTTCATTAAAGATCTGCTGTAAAAGAGCAAATTCAGAGCCTATTTCATCCATGTCAGCAGTATCTTTGGCAATGCCCATAAGTCCCTTTAGTACTAAATTTGGTTTACTATCTACTGCCTCTAAAAGAGGATCTAAATCAGCAATAGCACAGCCTGATTTTTGTGCCTCTTTTGAGATATTTACTTCAATATAGATTTCAAGTGGGGGTAAATTCTCAGGTCTTTGAGCAGAGAGTCTGTCAACTACTATCGCTCTGTCAACGCTTTCTACTACATCAAAATTCTCAGCAATCAGCTTGGTTTTATTCTTTTGAATAGGACCTATGAAATGCCAGGAGATGTCATTAAGCCCTAGTTCCTTAATCTTTTGAATCTTCTCGGAGGCTTCAACTGCATAGGATTCTCCAAAGGATCTTTCACCGCATTTATAGGCCTCAAGTATCATCTCAAGTGGTTTGGTCTTAGATACGCATAGGAGACGTACTGCATCTGTACGCTTTGAGCTTATCTTGGCTTCATCAATTTTTTTATGAATTTGAGATAGATTGTCGGTTATGCTTAACATTTTGAAATCTTCATATAAAATAGCAAAAATTTATTGCATTATAGCTAAGCTCAGTGCTTGCTTGTACATTGATTCTAAATGGTGAAAATATGTTTGTAATTGACAAGGAACTGTGTTCTGCTTGTGGCGACTGCAAAGACGCTTGCCCATGCGATGCCATCACTGAACATGACACCTACTGTGAGATCGATCCTGATCTCTGTGCCGAGTGTGGCGCATGTCAGGACGTTTGTGAGCAGGGGGCTGTTTCTGAACAAGAGATCCCTTCTGTGCAGGTGTGATTTCCTTTTTCAGGAAAAGTTAAGGCAGCAAAAATGCTGCCTCTTTTCTTATTGGCTCTCAGAAAATTCTTCTCTGAGAGCTTTTTAATTTCAAAGTAAGCTTTAGGCCTGGGCCTCCTCAAGCCTAGTCTGCTCTTTGGCCTTTGCAGAGAAGCCATCCTTGGCAAACTGCTGACCCTGCTTAAAGGCCTTCAAAAACTCGCCCTGCTCTAAATTCTTGATATTGACATCCATCTGGTTGAAGGGGATTTCAATACCATATTTGGCAAACTCAGATAGGGTTGCTGAGCAGAGATAGTCATTTGCAAGCTTGCGCTTGCCGATCTCAGCTACATAGAGTTCACATTTGATGGTTACTGCAGAATCATCTAAGGATGCTACATAAATTAGTGGAGCCATACCCTTGGCAGTATAGCGACACTTTCTGATGATATTGCTTAGAAGCTGCTTGGCCTTGTTGACATCAGCGCCATAGGCAATGCCCACGGTAAACTCAAGCTTGGTAACGGTATTAGTAAGTGACCAGTTAGTAAGAGCTGAGGTGATGAAATTGCGGTTAGGGATCATGACCTCCTTATTTTCAAAGGAGAGGATCGTGGTTGAACGGATGCGGATGCGACTTACGGTTCCGGATAGATCTCCTAGAGTAATGATGTCGCCTACACGGATCTGACGCTCAAAGAGAATGATGATACCAGATACGAAATTAGCAAAGATTTCCTGCAGACCAAAGCCTAAGCCAACAGACAAGGCTGCAACTAGCCATTGAAGATTTTCCCACTTGATACCTATGGCTCCTGCTGCAAAGATGGTACCTAGAGAAACAATAATATAAGAGGTAATGATCTTTACCGTATAGCTAGTAGAGCGGTGCTGCGCGCCTACTGCCTTCCACAAGAACATGCGCTCAAGCAAGGAGGGTAGGTTGCGATTTAAGACCATGGTTACTGCAATAATGATAACTGCAAGCAATATGTCAGCCATAGTAAGCGAATTTACTATGATTTCCTTGCCTCCAGAGATTTCGGTATGGCTCCAGAGCACGATATTCTTTAGATATCCTAAGGCTCCAGCGAGATCGCTCCACTGTAAATACATGAAAAATACGGTGGCAACAATTAAAACAGCATTGATTAGCTTAAAGGCCTTAGCAGAGAGATTTTCAAGACCTAAGGTTTCCTTAAAGAAGGATAAATTGGTTTCCTCCTTTGGCGAGTCGTCATTATCCATCTCATTTAGTGCATAGTTTTTGCGCTGGATCTTAGATTGGAATACATAGACGGCACGATGAACGGTGTTTGAGATAAGCCAATAGCCTAAAACGGTATAGCAGGTATAAGCAACTCGGTTAACTAACTTGATCGTGGTGTAGTAGTAGCCATAAGCCACAGCAAGTGCAATTGCAAGTGGAGCTAAAAAGCCTGCAACTGAGATGAACCACAGCGCCGAGCTCATGCTGTCAGTGCTATGTAGCTGTGCGCGTAACCAGCGGAAGGATACCACCATCATGGAGAGAGCACAGATGATCATCACTATATAGCCGATGTAGTCTGAATAGATACCTGAGGATTTAGTCTCCACAATGTTGGCAACTATCAAGATAGGGATCAATGCATACCAAATGCCATTTAAGAGCTTACGATCTTGATATAAGGCATCAGGGCTCATGGAGAAATGACGTTGAGCTAAGGAATTTGGTCTTAAGATCTCAAGTAAATAGACAAATACCAGAATATGTAGCAAGAGCATGCCAATAACTTCAAGCTGATCTGAGGCACTGCCAAGGCACAGACAGATCACCACTGTGCCAGCTACTACCCAGACTAAGGCCTTAGGAAGCACCATGACAAAGTTTAAGAGGATGGCAAATGGAGTTACCAAAATACTGTCATTTTGCTTATCAAGTCTTCCGGCCAAATGGTTATTGATGCGACGAATACGCGGACTTAGTAGGAATAGGATCAAGGCAATGATTATTGCCGGTACTATCACTGTAAGTATGGTGGTTGATGTAGCCTGCCAATATTCATGATCTTGTAGCTGTGAGACAAAAGAGCCGAACTCTGTTGAAATAGAGGGCAGCAAGGTTAAGAAAAAGTCACGTCCAACGGGCTGATTTGATTTTAGCCAAAAGAGATTTTCAGTGATGAGGTTAGTGGTTTTATCACGAATATCTACAAATTCCTCATACTTAACCTTGAGGTTAATGGCAGTGGTAAGTTGCGAGGACATGGCCTGATAGAGCTCGTTTAGTAGCTGACGGCGTTTTATCACTACATTGATTAAGCTCTCACGGGCATCTTGCAGATCGTGATTTTTAGCAATGAGGCTATCTGCATAGGCGTTGATATCAAAAAGTTTGTCACGGCCAGTACGCAGATCATATAACCAGATGGTAAGCTCAGGAATTAGCTCATCTAGATTTTGTGAAAGCTTAATTGCAGGGATCTGATCTTGCTGATGATTTAAAAGACGAGAAAGTAGCAGACTCTTATCTAAGCTGGTAATTTCGTTTTCAACAGACTCTGAGAGCTGCTTTACGGTAGATAAAGCAGATTCTACCTGATGGGCATCACTTGCAAGCGTAGCTGAGCTTTGCTTGTATTGGATAATATATCCTTGGATATTAGCATTGGTTTTAAGCTCTGATTGTAGCTCGGGATGATTTTTGGCAATCTTGTTTAGCTCTTCATCTGAGATGGAGTCGCTATCAGCCTGCAAAAGCTTGTTTTGCTTATCAAGCAGAGCATCTAGATAATTTTGATAGTAGGTGTTCTTAAGCGCAGCAATACGCATACGGTAGTTGGCAATATCCAACAGCTCAGTATGGTTGGCAAGCTCTGTCTGCAAAAGATTGTTTTGTAATCCTAAGGTATAGATCTCAAGGCCTTTCATCTTAGCAGAGAGTGTGGAGGCATCATGTTCATTGCCTAAGGCGCGGTTTAGGTCGCTAATACGCTGGTTATTTTTGGTGATGGTATTTTGTGCACGCTCTGTCAGGGTCTGCAGATTGTTGTAATCTGCAGTTTTACTTATATAGTCACTTTGAGCCTTGGCGCTAAGCTGTCTGTTCTCCTCAACTAGGCTACTTATATTATCTGAGCTTAAAGCCTCAACCGAGGGGATCTCCTGATACTGCTTTTCATCCTTATATAAGGTAGATGACAGCGAGCGAATGGTCTGAGATGACTGACGCAGAGTCTTTTTAAGCTCAGTAAGCTCAGTTAAATAGCTTTGGGCATTAGTAAGATTAGTCTTGGCGTTTTCTATCTCAGAGACTCTATCATTGCGTGTAGCCTCATCTAGACTTGAATCGCTTGCAATTGCCTTTTGTATTTCATTAAGCTCGGTAAGCTCAGGCAGAGTAATATCACCTAAATCAGTGGCGACACTTTGGGATATTTTGGTCTGAGAAGCTGTTTGATCTGAGAACTGGGTAGTGCTGGCAGCTAGGCTTTCTGTGCTGAAGACGAAGGCTAGCAGGGCAGTAAGTATGAAGTGGCGTGCTTTAAATTTCATCATAAAAAAACAGATGATGGAGATTTATGTTCCATCTTAAAAATGTGGTGCTTTTTGTTAGGTGCCTATTGTAATGGTATTTTGATTTGATTGCAGTGAAAGCTTATGGTAGCGAAGGGAAAATCACTGCTTTTAAATTATTTCACCTCATCAAAGGCAATAATCCTACGTTTACCATCGAGAATTTCAAGGCCATGCGTATAAGCCTTCTGCCCGCGATGTGTTGCCCTCCATCCTTGTTTTCATTGCTTTGAGCTTTTGCATCAGATAGTAGCTAGCGCCTTAAGCTCAAAGGCATAGGATCACTTGATGGCGACAGATTTAACATCAGCATGTAGCGTGTTTTTAAGGATATTTTGCAGGAGCATTAGGATACACTATGCAATTAATCAGGGATAGAATGTGATTTTTAGGTATAATCACGCCCTCAGAACAGTGAGTATTAACTGCTCATCATCAATATGCAAACTTCGTCACAAAAAAAATTGAACTTTTGACGAATTCCACAGTCTTAGCTATGTAAAGGGTTGAAGAAGAGCTTATGAGTCCCAAAGCCTATGACGCGAACAGCGCAAGCGATGAAGAGCTTGTCCGCCGCGTGCAAGGCGGACAGTTGAGCGCATACAACATCTTAGTGGTGAAATATCAGCACCGCATTATCAACGTCGCTCAGAAGTATGTGAGCGATTATGCAGATGCTAGTGATATTGCCCAAGAGACGTTTATCAAGGCCTATAAAGCCTTGCCCAACTTTAGAGGAGAAAGCTCTTTTTATACATGGCTGTATCGCATTGCCACGAATGTTGCCAAGACTTATCTTGAGAACATTCAAAAGCAACGAAGCCAGGTTGACATCGATGCCGAGGATTTTGAATCTAAGGACACCAACGGTGTAATGACCGATGCAACCACACCTGACAGGATCCTAGAATCTGAAGAATTAAAAAGAGTGATCCTAAAGGCGCTTAATGAATTGCCTCAAGAATTAAAAGAGGCATTCGCCCTAAGGGAAGTTGAAGGACTTTCCTATGAGGAAATATCTGACAGGGTAAAGGTTCCAATAGGAACTGTGAGATCAAGGATCTTCAGAGCCCGTCAGTATATAGAATCAAAGATGCAACAGTTTCATTCGTGAAACGTTGTAATTAGCCGATCAATCGGAGAGACACATGCAGAACACTAACGTTGCCAACAGAGCTGAGAGCCTTTGCGCCAACTTTGACGGAGAGAACTTAGAGAGCATTCCTGAGACTCTGTCAAAAGAAGAGCGTGCTCATCTTGAGAACTGGGCAGCAATCAGCGCCGCCTTACATGATGATATGGCAGCTAAGACTGACTTAGATTTTGCATCAAAGGTTATGGCATCAATTACCGATGAGACTGATGTGGTTGTTGATCAGACTACTGTGTCTCAGGAGAAGGTTGAGACTGTTAAGACTCACCGCTTCTTAAGCTTTAAGAAGCTAGGTTTAATCCTTACCGAGACTGTGGTGGCTGCATCATTGTGCATGGTTACCGTCTTTGGTTATCAGACATGGAATGCTGAGGACAACATGACCATTGCAGATGCTGCATCAACTGTTGGCACTGTAGGTGGTGTGAACTTGGCAAGCTACCAAAATCGTAGCAATGATCATGCAATCACTCTTGATCAGACTGGCGTTAGCAATCAGCGTCCCTTGACTGCTCAGGAGCAAAAAGAGCTTGCTCAGAAGCGTGAGCAGGAAGCTGAGCGTATTTCCAATTACTTAAAGGGCTATATGATGAATACAGCCTCTAACTGATTTTCAAACAGAAAGCATAAGTGAAAAAATCCCGATATTTAAAAACCGCCGGTGCATTGGTACTGACGGTTTTGTTGTCTTTGCAGACTGCAGACGCTGCTGATGATAACTGCATGAGAATTTTTGAAAACATGCAGCAGCGGGTGTCATCCTCTGATTTAAGCTTTACTGCAACAGCAGGAGACATACGTGCCATCTCTCCTTATTCTTATCAGCATGCGGTGAGAAATGGTCATGAGTATGTACAGTGGCGTACTTTAAATGGCGAGGCTCAGGGCTATGCGTTGCGTGATCTTGAGGGCTTTGATTTTAATGAGGATCGCGATCTCAAGGCTCCCCTAAGTTTTCATATCACTCAATTTTTTGATCGTCTCGTATCCAAGCACACAAAGCTTGAGGGATATCAATGTATTTTTTCAGGGCGTACCCGTCTAAATGGTCGCAAGGTATCGCTTCTGCGTTTGCTTCCTGGTAACGATCAGCGTTACGGTTTTGCTTTGGCAATAGATGATGATTCTTATCTGCCGGTAGAGCTTAATTTGGTTTCACCTGAGGGCAATGGAGTTACTAAGATATCGGCCACCGATATTAAACATGGGATAAGCTTTCATATTCCATCTGATGATGATTTTGATAAGTATGCCTTGTTAAAGACTGCTAAGACGGATAAATTAGATCCTTGGGGATTTTTGAAGATCCCTGCCTACTTTAAGATGGTCTCTCAGGGAGCTATACAGATGCCTGAGGGGGATGTATGTCCTTATCAGCAGTTCTCAGATGGTCTGTTTTCCTTTAGTGTATATATAAATTCTTTATCCTCAGTTACCATGCCGGAGATTTCAGCCGGGGCTGTAAGTGTGTACCGTATGCATGATAAAAACCGTGAGTATGCAGTGGTAGGTGAGATCCCCATGGAGCTTGCTAAGAGCATACTCTCAGATGTCGGCCGTAAATAGACTTTAGAAAAGGCAGTATTCTTTATATCGGCAGTCAAACGCAAACGGAGCATTCATTTAGCTCCGTTGTAGACAGTTTGCATACCTTGCAGTGGTAATTAGATCTCTATCTTTTTAAGCGGGATGCCTAAGGCTGCAAGCTTATCTTGGGACTCTTTATCTAGATCTGCCATCATGGCAATTTCTTCAAAATCATCAACCGTTACTCTGCCATGGAATTGAAGCTCAAAGTATTTAAAGAACGGGCATTGATCGCCTAACAACTCTTCAAGTCTGTAGAAGTTTTCCACAGTTAATTTGCCTGTGGCAATTGCCTGAGCGAGCAGACGATAATGCTTTATAGGATCAAGTCCTAAAAGTGCGTTTGATGATCCACTTAATATGCCCTTGGGATTTACAGGTCCATAGATGCAGGTTGCCTTTGGATCAGTAAGCAAGGTAGGGATCATGTGGGCACAGCTCATAAAATCAATGGAGGTCCCGACAGTTAAAGTGGTACGGTCAAAGAGATGATCCTTTTTAAGCTTAATTGCTGCATCTCCATATTGAAAGGACATGTCGTAAGTTGCGACCTCATTTACAAATGAATCCTTGCAGGACAAATAGCCAAATGTTGGGTAGTCAGCATCTGCAAGCTTCTTGCTGTCACAATTAAAAAGACAGACGGTACTGGTGATCCTAGCCTTGCTGCCTCCATTGGTGGCACTAGTGCCTGTTTCTACGGCATTTTTTAAACAGCCATCCTTTAAAATCAAAGGGATGGTTTTGGGATGTACGCGTATATATATATCCCCAGCATCGATGATTTTTTTTAGAAAATCCTCTATAACCACAGCACACTCGTGGAATCTTGGAAAAATTCTCATGAGTGAATAATAGTTGTTCTGATATACAGGCAGATTCTCAAGGGTAGGATAGGTCATAGACAATACCAAAATTAACTAAAACTTAAGCTATGTTAGCGCCTTTTTTAGGGCTACTCAATTGCCTATATTGATGTTTTTTTGGGCATGTAAGCAGAGTTAAAAACTTGAAAAATTGGGAACAGAGGATTTGATATTTTGTTGCTGTATTTGGCTGTTTTCAAAGAACTTAATGCTATAGTATTCGTGAAATATATCAGCAATTCTTATCATCAATAGCAACACTGATTTTATATCATAAGAGCGCTTTCTACAGGAGTAATGCCATGACTTACACAATTGATGATGCATCCTTAAAAATGCCACCTGTAGGTAACCCGTATTTTAACGAGATCATTGAGCGCAATTTTTATTACGTCGATAAGACTAACTATATCAAGAAATTATTTAAGGAAGATACTTCCAAGGTATTTCTAATCTGCAGACCAAGACGTTTTGGTAAATCCTTGTTGATGGATACCTGCTATAAATTCCTGAAGATTAATCCTGAAAATCCTGCTGATACCTCATATCAAGAAAAGCTCTTTAAGCATACTCAAATCATTGAAGACAAAGAGTTCTGCCAAAATTTCATGGGCAGATTTCCAGTTATCTCGATTACCCTAAAGGATGTAGATGAAAACACCTTTGATCTTGCGCGTGCCAAAATAGCTTCACAAATTTTTACCGTTGCCAACAATCTTGAGTATCTTTTAGCTAGTCCCTTATTTACAAACGAAGAAAAAGAAGCTTTTACTCTGTTAAAGAGTTTTGACAAACTAAGCTTAGGTGAGTGTCAGAAAAATCTGAGCGATTCATTAAAACTCCTTACTGCTATGCTGTATCGCTATTATGGCAGACAGGTGGTAGTGCTTATCGATGAGTACGATGTCCCTCTTGCTAAAGCCTATGTTCATGGCTATTACGATGAAATGGTCACCTTGATTAAGGGCATGCTCTCATCAACTCTTAAGGAAAATCCCGCCCTTTTCAAAGGCGTACTTACAGGATGTTTGAGAGTTTCCAAGGAAAGTATTTTCACAGGCTTTAACAACTTTGATGTAAATACTGTAGCAAGTGATACTGGATTTTTATCAGAAAGCATTGGCTTTACTAAGGATGAAGTACGTACCATGCTTGAATACTACAGTTTGACTGCTTATGAGGGGGCGGTAAAGGAGTGGTATGACGGCTATAAGATAGCCGGACGGGAAATATTTTGTCCTTGGGATGTGATCTGCTTTTGTAAAAAGGCAGTCCTTGAGCGTCGCAATGGCGATCCTATTTCACAGCCTGATAGTTTCTGGACTGATACTAGCTCTAGCGATGTGATTTATAAATACATGCCTTATCTTGATGTGAAAGAAGCTGATAGGATGCAGACTCTTTTGGATGATGGCGAGATTGAGTTTATGCTCAATGAAAAGCTTAATTACAACGAGATAGGAGATTTGCATTACGCTGATGACTTTTGGTCGTTACTTTTATATACAGGATATCTGACTGCCACTAAGGTTACAACTATTGTCCGTCAGGGAACTTTCTGCCGAGTACGCATTCCTAATGAAGAGGTCTGGCTTGCCTTTAAGGATGGTATTGTCGATTACTATAATTCAGATAGTGTCAAAGAAAATTCAGGGAAGCTTTTAAATGCATTGTTAAATGGTGACAGTATTGAGGCTGAAGATCTGCTGCGAGACAAACTATCGGTTTTTGTGTCAGTGCGTGATCTTCAAAGCAAAGCTCTGCCTGAGAACTTCTACCATGGCTTTTTAAATGGGATATTTTCAAATCTCAGGCTTGATGCAGATAGCTTTAAATCAAATGCTGAGGCCGGCAATGGCTTTGCTGACATTATGTATTGTTCAAGAAAGCCGCGGGTAGGTATTATTCTTGAGCTTAAGAGTACCAAGGATGAAGATGCTCTTATCGATACTGCAACTGTTGCATTAGCTCAAATTGAAACTAAGAAATACGCCTCCGTGTTTGCAAGACGTCATGTGCAAAAGGTGCACTGCTATGGCATAGCTTTTTGTCGTAAGGATTGCTGTGTGCAGTACGAGATAAAACAGTTTAGCATCTAGCATAAAGTCTTTTTTTTAATAGTCTATTCTTATCCCTAAGGTTGTCTTATGAGTTGTTTTAAGCACACTCAGGCCATTTCTTCGGAGTGGCTTTTGCAAAAGGATAGTACTCTGAATATGATAAAATCACCAAGTTAAACTAAAAGAAGCATAGCTTTGCTATCAAAGATTGATACAAGCTCTAAGAAAATACAAAATTCCAAATAAATCAGGTAACGACATGGCAGAATACGACCGCAGTCTGGTCCGCAATTTCTCAGTTATTGCCCACATCGATCATGGCAAATCCACTCTTTCTGATCGCTTTATTCAGTTATGCGGTGGTTTGACCGAGCGTGAAATGACCGCGCAGGTTCTCGACAATATGGATATCGAGAAGGAGCGTGGTATTACCATCAAAGCTCAGGCAGTAACCCTCAAATACAAGGCCAAGGATGGCAAAACCTACGAGTTAAACTTCATCGATACCCCAGGTCACGTGGACTTTTCCTATGAGGTTTCACGTTCACTTTTTGCCTGCGAAGGTGCTTTATTAGTAGTTGATGCAACTCAGGGCGTTGAAGCCCAGACTCTTGCTAACTGCTATCAAGCAGTAGAGCTTGATTTGGAGGTTATCCCTGTTTTAAACAAGATAGATCTTCCATCATCCGATCCTGACAAGGTTATCGATGAAATTGAGGATTTGATCGGTATTGAGGCTCATGATGCCTGTCAGTGCTCTGCAAAAACTGGTGTAGGCGTTGAGGATGTGCTAGAGCGTCTAGTACGTGATGTTCCACCTCCTAAAGGTGATCCTAATGCTCCTTTGCAGGCCTTAATTATCGATTCCTATTTTGATGATTACCTAGGTGTTGTATCCCTAGTACGAGTTAAAAACGGTACTTTGCGCAAAGGCGATAAGATCAAGGTAATGAGCCGTGGCGATACTTGGCAGGTTGAGCGTTTGGGTATCTCAACTCCCAAACGTGTGGATGTTGATGTATTAAACTGCGGTGAAGTTGGCTGGGTTGCCTGTGATATCAAGACCATTCACGGTGCCCCTGTTGGTGATACCATTACCCACGCTAAAAATGGTACCACTGAAGCATTGCCTGGCTTTAAGAAGGTTCAGCCTCAGGTATATGCCGGAATGTACCCGGTAAATACCGATGACTACAATGCCTTCCGTGATGCTATGGAGAAGCTGTCCTTAAATGATGCCTCCTTGTTCTTTGAGCCTGAAAATTCTCAGGCCCTAGGCTTTGGTCTGCGCTGTGGCTTTTTGGGCATGCTCCATATGGAGATCATTCAAGAGCGTCTTGAGCGTGAGTACAATCTTGATCTTATTACCACCGCACCTACTGTAGTCTATGAAGTGGTAACGACTTCAGGGGAAATATTGCACGTAGACTCTCCGGCAGCACTGCCTCCGGTGTCTAATATTGCCGAGATCCGTGAGCCTATTGCCGAGTGCCGTATGCTCATGCCCTCTGAGTATGTAGGTCCTATCATGCAGCTGTGTCTTGAGAAGCGCGGTGTGCAGAAGAACATGGAGTATCACGGCTCACAAGTAGCACTTACCTTTGAGATCCCTATGAGTGAGGTGGTGTTGGATTTCTTTGATCGTTTGAAATCAACCTCCCGTGGCTATGCCTCATTAGATTATGGTTTCAAGCGCTTTAACCGTGATGATCTCGTGCGCATGGATATCTTAATTGCAGGTGAAAGAGTCGATGCTCTTGCGGTTATTTTGCATCGCAGTGTGGCTGCAACACGTGGTCGTGACATCATCGTGCGTATGAAGGAGGTTATTCCTCGTCAGATGTTCGATATCCCCATTCAGGCGGCGATCGGCGCACAGGTTATTGCGCGCGTGACAGTAAAACAGATGCGCAAGGATGTGCTCGCTAAGTGCTATGGCGGTGATATTACGCGTAAGCGCAAGCTTCTTGAAAAGCAAAAGGCCGGCAAACGTCGTATGAAGAAACTTGGTAAGGTTGATGTACCTCAGGATGCATTTATGGCTATTTTGAAGGTGGGTAAAGAGGAATAAAACCTAATTTTGCCTAAGCATTAGCAAATTTAGCTTAGGCAGGATCTGATCAGGTTTTTAATGGAGGCACGTTTTACGTGTTGTTAAGATGAATACTTTTTCTGTAATAT
>CAVJLP010000006.1:17880-49785 GCA_963650525.1 Firmicutes bacterium CAG:534 | reverse complement strand
AGACAGGAGGACCACGCAATATGTGTGAAGTACTTGATAAAGTAGAAAATCGTGGCATTGCTAAAGGAATTGCTAAAGGTATTGCTCAAGGGGAAATAAAAGGAGAAAACAAAATAGTTTTGCTGATGAAGAAATTGTGTGACCACAATCGCTTTGACGATTTAAAGCGAGCCTCTGAAAGTAAGGAGTATCGTGCTCAGCTAATGAAAGAATTCGGCATCAATTAAGTTTAAGTATTCGATCAATATGGAAGCTGTGCTTGATAATATAGAAAACCGTGGTTTTGCTAAAGGATTTGCTAAAGGATTTGCTGAAGGATTTGCTGAAGGTGTTGCTAAAGGCGAAAAAGCAATGGCATTGCTGGCAATGAATTTGCTTGACCAAAATCGTATTGAAGATGCAAAACGGGCTTTTGATAACAATGAGTATCGTACTCAACTTATGAAAGAATTCGGCATCAGATAAACAAAAGGTTGTATTTATACAACTGCGAATCTAGTATCAAATATCAAACTGGATGGACAAATTAGTTGTAAAAAATAAAATTGGTCCTAACCAAGTCATACAATTGATCAAAGATAAGCTTAAGGAAAGAGTACCTTAGTTATTTAAAATAACGAGATTAACGATTATGATAGCTCCGTACATACGGAACAACTTTTTCTATCCTAAGTAGCTATTTCCAGAATCATCAGTAGTGATCCTCTCCTCCACGATGCGTTACCATCTTGCCTTCGTATCCATCAGGATAACGTTTTTGTTCAGATCTCCTATCGCGCTCTTTTAGGTAATCCTCTTTTTTTAAGAGCATAGCCTCATAGCCTCTATCTGATGGAGTGTAATAACGCGTACCGGCCAGCTCTTGAGGAAAGAAGCATTCACCATCAGCATATGCTCCCTTAAAATCATGAGCATAACGATAGCCTTTCTTATAGCCGAGCTCTTCCATGAGCTTGGTAGGAGCATTCCTAAGGTACAGAGGTACATCAAATGATCCCAAATTAACATCCTCACGAGCTCTGGCAAAAGCGGTATATAAATGATTGCTCTTAGGTGCAAGCGCCATGTACACTGTGGCCTCCGCTATTGCCCTTTCACCTTCATAGGCTCCAACCCTTTCAAAAATATCCCAAGCATTTAAGGCAACTGTCATAGCACGGGGATCGGCAAGTCCTACATCTTCAGTTGCGATCGCAAGCAGACGCCTTGCCACATAGAGAGGATCTCCTCCTGCCTCAAGAATACGAGCATACCAGTACAAAGCAGCATCTGGAGCACTACCGCGCACGGATTTGTGAAAGGCAGAAATTAAATCGTAGAAAGCATCTCCACCTTTGTCATATGAGAGCATTTTGCGTCCTGCAACAGCAGCCACCATAGATTTGGTAACAAGTCTTGTTCCATCCTTCATGGGTGCTGCTAGATCGGTTAGCATCTCAACCATGTTTAAAAGATGTCTGCCATCTCCATCTGCAAGATCGGTTAAGGCATCCTCTACCCCCTCATCCAAACGCAGATTTTCTGATTTAAGTCCGCGCTCTGAAGTCAAGGCAAGATTGAGCAGAGCTTCAAGCTCCTCTTTAGTGAACTTCTTTAATACATACACGCGCGCACGCGACAGCAGTGCGGAATTCACATTAAAAGATGGATTTTCAGTAGTTGCACCAATAAATGTAACCGTACCATCCTCAATGTGTGGCAAGAAAGCGTCCTGCTGAGATTTATTAAAACGATGAACCTCATCGACAAAAAGCAACGTCCTGATCCCCTGACGCTTTCGCAAATGCGCTCTGTCAATAGCCTCACGGATCTCCTTAATTCCTGATGTCACTGCAGGGATCTGCTCTAAGACAGCATTGCATGATTTTGCAAATATCAAAGCCAATGTAGTCTTGCCAACTCCTGGAGGTCCCCACAGGATCATTGAATAGCACTGTCCTCGCTCAAGCATACGCCTGAGCGGACGGCCTTCACCTATGAGATGAGACTGACCTATATATTCCTGCAGATTTCGTGGACGTAATCTTGCAGCAAGGGGCTCCCCATCAAATGATGTCTCAGCATTTACATCTGTTTTTTCAATATCATCTAAGGAAGCAAAAAGCTCAGTCTGCTCAGCGCTCATCATCAATCTCTGTATCAGACGGGATATCCACCTTAAACAAGGAATCTGCTGCAGAATTTTTTACATTAGATAAGGTGTAGGTATTTACGGTACCATCCTTCATCACTAAGGATAGAGATGAAACTTGATCATTTTTAAACACCACATTCATAGCAGCAATATCACGGCTAGCTTTAGGCTCTGCCTTAAATCCTTCAGCAGTTTTGGTGATCACATACTGATTCCACAGCTGTTTGGAATTATCTGTAAGTAACAAAAAAGGAGAGGTAGATGATGTAGAACGCTTGAATATCGATAACTGATTTACAAAAGGATCGAAATAATAAATATCATCACCTATGGTGTACAGCACCGTTTCATCAGGGGAGGTCGTGTGCATGATAAAACGATCAGGACGCTTTAATGCCATAGTTCCTGATGATGAACTCTGCTTACCGTTATGTACTACCACCGAGGAAAAATCTGCACTGATGGCATTCATAGAAGCCAGTTTTGACTTCAATGCCTCACTATCATCAGCAACTGCTGCCAAGGAAAAACATAACAAGGCAGACACACTCAATGATTTGATTACATTTAGCAAACTCACTGGAGATCTCCATTTTTCTTCATCATGACAAACAATTTCTTAGCACGCGGATAGCCTATTCCAAACTCTGCCTGCAGGCTGGAGATGGAAGGTGGAGTACCGTTATTCTGGTTTTGATACTCAATTACATGAGCTACTACCTTATCGTAGAGATCATCAGTTCTCGATGACATGCCCATGGAACCTCCGCCATAGGAAATATCGCTGTCATCCTCTTCTTCTTCGATGTCGGTTACCCCATCGATAAAATTAGGATCGCCACAATGCTCATTCCAAGCATTAACAATGGCACTTACATCCTCATTAGAGGCAAAAGGACCATGAGCACGGAATAGCTGATTATTCATGAGCCCCATGAACTTAGCGAGCATATCACCATTGCCAAGCAAGGTCTCAGCACCACCTTCATCCAAAATAACACGTGAATCTAGTGACGATTGCACCGTAAAGGCAATACGTGATGGCAGATTAGCCTTTAGGGTGCCGGTGATAACCGTAGAACGAGGTGACTGGGTTGCAAGCATTAAATGCAGAGCAGCTGCACGAGCCTTCTGAGCCAGACGGCGCACCAGAGTTTCAGGATGACCATCACTCTTCTTCTTACCACCTTCAAAGGAATCCATCAAATCAGCAAACTCATCAATCACCATGACGATTGCAGGCAGAGGTCTCAATCTTGAAGGCTGTCCTCCCATATCGGCAGTCCATGCTGGATCATATACGACCTCACCCTGAGCTTCCTTCTGACGGATATAGTCGTTGTATTCGTCAATTGAGCGCTTGCCAAGCTTGGACATCAGGGCATAACGGCGCTCCATCTCACCTACACACCACTGCAAGGCTGCCATGGTTTGATCAGTTTCTGAAATAACTGGGCAGATAAGATGAGGATCATTTTGATACAGAGAAAATTCCACCATCTTGGGATCTACCAGAATCAAACGTAGCTCATTAGGAGATCTGGTCAAAAGCATTGACAATAACATGGAGTTAATACCCGCAGACTTACCAGAACCTGTAGTACCGGCAATTAACAGATGCGGAGCCTTAGCCAGATCAGCAACCACCGGAATACCATTTGCACTAACACCTAGGCACAGAGGTAACTTGGCATTACTGTGTATAAACTGTTCACTTTCAACCACGTCACGCAAAGTAATAAGCTTGCGTTTGGGATTTGGGATCTCAAGACCAACATAAGAGGTTCCGGGAACAGTATCTAGTACACGTACAGAGGTGGTAAGATTACGGGCCAGATCTGATTCAAGCTGCTTAATTGCACTTATCTTGGTACCACGGGCCAATTCCAAATCGTAACGGGTGATCACAGGACCAGGCTGATAATTTGCAACCTTTGCCGGAACCTTATAATCACCAAAGGTACGATTGATACGCTCAATCATGGTCTGAATAACAGCCTCATCAACCATCTGAGGATCGTTAGAAGGACGTAGCAGAGTCATTGAAGGACGCCAGTTATCATGAGGATCACAATCAGCATTCGCGGTACTCATTGAATCTAGATAAACCTTGGTAGGAACCTTATTTAAGGGTGCTCTTGGAGGCTCCTGAGACGAAGTCTTGATATTATTAGTAGATGAGACATTCTCTGAGACCAATTGCTGCTCAGCAATGGCTGATGCTGCAACATTATCTGCCGTCTCATCTTGAACATAGGATGCATTATCAACCTGAGCATTAGACTGAGGCTCTTCCTGATTTAATGCCTCATGACTCTCAAGTGACACCTGTTGCACTTCATCTACATTTTTTGAAAGCTCCGATGGTTGCTGCACAAAGCCATATTGCTGAGCTTTAGAGCCTGTAAGATCTGAGCTATTTTCTGTCTCATCGTCATAGTGCTGAGTTGATTCCATCTCCTTCTCACAGGGAGTAATACTTACGCTTTCAGCATTAAGCCCCAATCCACGTGTAGCACCAGTATATGAATTTGAATAGCAGGTGTCATGTTCAGAAATAGGTGTAGCAGCAGGACGAAGAGAATCAGTATTTTTATTTTGCATCTCACTTTCATCTTCATACTGATCATCGGTAAATGAGAAGGAATTATCATCATCACCGCCATCTGACAGTAAGTCCTGCTCCGGCATCATCACATCTGTTGACTGAGGAACAGAGGCATGGCTGTCAAATTCAGAATAACCGCCCTTGGTCTCATCAGCTGGAGCATCGAAGGTTTCGATATCGCGACCAAATTGCATTTTAGTTACAGACTGACCACGGGTGATCACCGTGCTAAACTCGCCACGATTAGAAGGGTTTCCCACTACCTCATTATGCGCACCGGGAGCTCCTGCCTCATATATGGGGCCGTCATAATCATCATCTGCACAAGATGATGATTGTTCATTTGAGCCCTGATAGTAATTATTATTGCCATCAAAGCCACTAACTGATTTAGTGATAATGGTACGCTGCTGACCGTCATCCTCATAATCAGAAGATGCTACCTCCTGCAATGAAGATTCCTTTGCGTATGCCTGATCGTATGTCTTACCATATGACACACCACTAATAATTGTGGAGGGTCCTTCTACAGCATCATCTGCATCTTCACGGTAATCCTGTGAACTACTCGATGCAGAGCTTGATTGAACATAGCTATCAGCTGCATACCTTGCATCGTATACACGCGTAGCAGACGAATTATCATTATTAAAATCTGAATTTTTCTGCTCTGCAGGTGATGCATAATTATTTGTATAGGTTGATGCCTGATTATTTGCATAGCTACGATCATAATCTGCAGTTTTTGATGTTTCATATCTATTGCTACTGCCAGAAACTGCATTAGCATTGAATGAAGCCTCATTATGAGAGCTAAAGGAATTAGTAGCGCCGAAAGTTGGTTCTTTAGCAGTATTATCAGCCTCATATGAACGGGGAGCTGTTTGATTGGCAGGCGATAATCCTTCATCTATATGGAAGGAATCATCAGCAAATTTATTACCTCCAAAATTAGGCTCTACTCTTGCACCAGATGATGAAACACTTTCTTTATTCTCGGCCCCACCCTTGTTAAAGCGTTGCGTGATACCTTTAAAGCCTTGGAACTTACGGGGAATATTTTTAGATTTGTCTTCATCAGCTGAGACATCAGACTCAGATGATTTTTCATCCGCGGTATCAGACTCGCCCTTTGCTTTTAAGAAGGTAAAGGATGATCCCTTTTTCTTTGGACTGTCTTCGGTATTTTTATCAGAGCTCTGCTGAGCCTCAGTTTCTGTCTCGCTATTTGACATAAAAGGAATAAAGCTACTTAAGGAAGCTCCTATAAGATCGCAGAACCATATAGGCGAATGCATAGCCATAAGCATTACGCCTGCAAAGCACAGAAACACAGGAATAAAGGGAGCGGCATAGCGCGGAAGATTGGAGAAATTAGCAATATTAAGGTAATCACCTAATATACCGCCAGCTCCCATGGAATCATTCATCACTAGGCCTGAAAACAGCATGCACAGACCTACAAGTGAAGTATTAATGCCCAGAAGTCTTACACCTATTGCAAAGTAATCTATGCTCTTGGGGTTAATGGAAAAGTTTCTGCGGGCGAACAGATACATCACATATACCAAAAGCCATGGCATAAGATAGGTGACATTACCAAAGTAATCAAAAACATAGCTTAAAAAAGAGTTATGTGTTGTCACTCCTCCTTCAAGCAACTGACCTGATACTGCACTTTTTTCACTAGCCTTAAAAGAATAAAGGTAGACATCACATAAAAGAGAGATGAGTGATGTAACGATCATCACCACCGCAACAAGCTTTCCAGAAACTTGACGTTCATCCACACTCTTTTGTGGATTATGTTGCATAAATCCTCCGCTAAAGCCCCAAAGGCCCTTTCCCAATCTGTGTTTTAGCTGCTGCAGTTCTTATTTAATTAATAGCCTAAAAATGTTAGCACTAAATAGGCTTAGCCGCAATTTTTAAGCCTTTTTAAGATACTGCGATATAATGTAGATAACATTTTGATTTTCTATTGGTTTTTACATGATCAACATCGTTCTGTATCGTCCTGAAATGCCATCTAATGCGGGCAATGTAATAAGACTTTCCGTAAATTGTGGCGCGAAGCTACATTTCATAGGGCCACTAGGATTCTATCTTGATAACCAACGCCTTCTGCGTGCAGGTCTTGATTACCATGAATTAGCCAATCTTACCGTTCATGTTAACTTTGAAAAATTCCTTGAAAAAGAACAGCCACGTCGTTTGATAGCATCCACGTCCAGAGGCACAATTTTACCTACTCAATTTGAATTTGAAGATGGCGACTATGTTATTTTCGGACGCGAGAAGGAAGGATTGTCTGAAGAAGTATATGACAAGGTGCCAGATAAGTACCGTCTGCGCATTCCGATGATGCCGGAGAGTCGTTGTCTGAACCTTTCAAACTCTGTTGCAGTTGTTGCCTACGAAGCATGGCGCCAACTTGATTTTGCAGGTGCTGCATTTACCAGACCTCAGTAAATGCATCAGTTTATCAATTGAGGATAAAACAGCATTGTGTATAATTAAAAGATATCCAAGTTTTATCTGGAGAGTGAGAACAAGAAGTGCTTGATTTTTTGGTTGGTTTCTTTACAGATTACGGCTATATCGCTGTATTTTCCTGCTTGATTTTATGCGGACTGGGCGTCCCCGTTCCTGAGGATATAACCCTAGTTGCAGGTGGTGTTATTGCAGGCTTATACCCAGAAATTAATCAACACATCATGTTTGGTGTAGGTATTTTAGGCGTACTTGTTGGTGATTCAACCATGTTCCTAGGCGGACGTATCTTTGGCTATCGTATTCAGCGCATTAGAATGTTCCGCAAGATCCTCTCTCCACGTCGCTTCTCCCAAATTCAGCAGAAGTTTAAGCAGTATGGCTTGGGTGTGCTATTTGTAGCACGTTTTATTCCCGGTCTACGCTCTCCTATTTTCCTTGCAGCCGGTATGAGTCGCCGTATCCCTTATCATACCTTTTTACTGATGGATGGCTTTGCCGCATTGATCTCAGTCCCGGTTTGGGTCTATATCGGTTATTTCTTTGCAGATAATCACGAGCTGTTAATGTCATATGTTCATGACGTACAATCCGTAATCTTTGCTCTCTTAGGTTTGTTATTAATTGTGGTTATTGCAATTTGGGCTAAAAAGAAGATTAAGGCCAAGATTGCAGCTAAGATCAATAAAGATCCACAAAACAAGCAATAACAGCTTTTTTCCCAATCATTAAAAGCTCCAATTTTGGAGCTTTTTCATAATGTTACAAACCATTTAATCTATCCCATATCGCGGTTTAGTCATTGCACCAAAATGCAACCTGAATGCGCTTTTTTACCACTAACATCACATTTTCTCTAAAATTAGCCTGCCGTGCTCTGTGCACTACTATTAATAACATCCAAAGAGTTTTTTATGGATCAGCTAACACAAATTGTCTCCAACATTAACTCCATTCTCTGGGGACCTTGGTGCCTTATCCCTATTTTGGTAGGAACTGGCATATTTTTTACCTTCAGATTACGCTTTGTTCAGGTCCGCCAATTTGGCCGCGCCATCAAGCATGTTTTTGGCTCACTATCATTAAATGGTGAAAAAGCCGGTAAACATGGTATGACCTCATTCCAATCACTTGCAACCGCAATTGCAGCGCAGGTAGGTACCGGTAATCTTGCAGGTGTTGCAACAGCCTTAGCCATGGGTGGTCCCGGTGCAATATTTTGGATGTGGCTTGCAGCCTTCTTTGGCATGGCTACAATTTTTTCAGAGGCTGTTTTAGCTCAGCTCTACCGTACACGCGATAACGAAGGTCACATCACTGGCGGACCTGCATATTACATTTCAAACGGCTTAGGCTCTAAGCCACTGGCAATGATCTTCTCAATTTTGCTAATTATTGCCCTAGGATGTATCGGCAATATGGTTCAGGCCAACTCAATTGCTACGGCCTTTGAATCAGCCTTTAATGTTCCCTGCCAGATCACCGGTCTTATTCTGATCATGCTTGCAGGCTTCATCTTTGTAGGTGGTATCAAGCGCATGGCATCCTTTGCCGAAAAGATGGTTCCGTTGATGGCTCTAGTTTACGTGATGGGCTCACTTTTCATCATGATAAGCTTCTGGGATAACATTCTCTCAACCTTTGAATCCATATTTATCGGTGCATTCAATCCATCTGCAGCAACCGGTGGTGTGATCGGAGCCTCTGTAAAAGAAGCTATTCGTTACGGTGTGGCACGTGGTCTATTCTCTAACGAAGCTGGTATGGGTTCTACTCCTCACGCCCATGCTATTGCTCGTGTTAAGCACCCTGCAGAGCAAGGTTTGGCTGCAATTATTGGTCTGTTCATTGATACCTTTGTGGTATTGACCGCTACTGCCATGGTAATTTTGGTTACCAACTCCTTAAATGGTGTCGACACCGGTATCGTGCTAACGCAGAATGCATTCTCCAAAGGAATGGGTGTTGCAGGCTCAGGATTCGTTGCAATCTGCCTATTCTTTGCTGCCTTTACCACCATCATCGGCTGGTATTTCTTTGCAGTACAAAATGTAAAATACGTTTTCGGTTACCGCTTCCTAAACGAATTCTCCATTGTTGTACTGGTCTTCCTTATGGCAGGTTGCCTACTCAAGGTAGAGCTAGTATGGGAACTTGCTGATATGTTTAACGGCTTGATGGTGATCCCCAATATTATTGCTGTTATCGGTTTATATAAGCTGGTGATCAAAGCAGTTGGCGACTACGAGAATAAATACCTGAAAGATGAACCTGCACAATTTGGTCCATCTGAGCAACTTACCGGAAAACTTGCCCGTGTTGCTATCAGGAAATTCCACAGAAAAACTATCACAGGCGATCAGGCAGTATCTGAAGTGCTTCGTCCTGATAAGAACGATGAGTAGTATTCTGAGATGATACAGACTCTGGGCAGGATCCTTTCCTGCCCTTTTATTTTTAGCTCAAATCAAAGACTCACCCTGTCTTAACAAATTTGAAATAGCATAGAGCGGATATACTTTGATTTTCTCGTGAGTGCAGAAATTCTCAACAGAGGTTCTAACTCCATATTCACAGTGCTTTTCCTTCATAAACAACCTGAGACTTTGCATAGAACCGGTTGATCCTGATTTCACTTCAATAGGGATCACACTCTCATTAATTTGCACAAGATAATCAACTTCAGCTTGTGATTTTTTTGTTTCGCGATGCCAACAGTAGAGTTTTGCCATCAAGAAAGGATTTGAAGCTTTAACAAGTTCATTACCTACAAAGATCTCTGCTAGCGCCCCACGGTTATTCATTAGCAAACTATTGGGATTTAAAAGATCAGCTAAATTTAAATTCAAAAGACGCTGAACCATGCCCGTATCCAGCATGATTATGCGTCGATATTTTTCGTTAATCTCACTGCCTAATGGAATACCATTAGCGGACGAATGTACTACCGAATAAACAAGTCCAGCCATCTCCAATACTGAAATAGCATCTTTAATCTGGACTGATCTTGCACCCTCACAAACATGGGCATAAATAAATTTTCCTTGCCCCTGACTTGCTACAGACTCAAAAGTATCAGCTATACGGGCTTCGGGAACATTTTTTTTATATTTTTTAAAATCATCTCTAAATGAAACAATGAGATCATCTAAGATCTGCTGGCACTTTTTAATATCATGAGAATGCACATACGAGGCTATTACCTCTGGCATGCCTCCAATAATTAGAAAAATACGCAAATAAAAAAGAATATTCTCATGAACAGTATTTACCAAAGGTTCAGATGGATTAGCTTTAGAGATAAGATCCACTAAGCCACTTCCTTTTTCCGCCCTTAAAAACTCTCTAAAGCTTAGAGGATAGATAAACACTGAGCGGATCCTGCCAACTCCAAAACTAGGGAGATCCTCTAATGCAAACTCCAAGAGCGAGCCTGCTGCAATAACATGAAGTAGAGGTAATTGCTCGTAAAAATACCTAAGACGCATGATGGCTTTGGGACATGCTTGGATCTCATCAATAAACAATAAAGTCGAATCTAGTGCAGCAACCGGGATATCATGAATTGCTGCCAGATTTTCCCAAAGTTTCCTGACATCAAGGTCAGAATCAAAAAGATCTCTATCAGGATCAAACGCTCCCTGACTGAGATCAACTTCTAAATAATATTTAAAACTTGAAGCAAGATGACGGATGCAGGTTGTTTTACCAACCTGTCTGGCCCCTCTTACAAGCAGTGGCTTTTGTCCTGTAGCATGAGCCCACTGCTGCAGATGCTCATCGATATCTCGTGCAATATACATGCGGCCCTCAAACGAAATAGCTTATTATCTAATCAGCAAGCAATAAATTAAGTACTATAAGTCTACTAATCTTAACACCAAAAGATCCTGATATAAATCACATTTGTGTTTTTTTCGGACCGAGAATTAATTATTTTCTGCATTTTTTCGGACCAAGATTGTGTTGTTTTAAGTTTTATTTCGGATCTAGATTTTGTTATTTTCTGCTTTTTCCTGACCAAGTTTGTTCAGAAGAAAAAGTTCTGAATGCTGTGGTGACGATTGGATTGAATTGATGAACGGTCGCAAGCTTTTTGATATTTAAGAGGATTAAGTAAGTCTGAATATAAAAAAGCCTATCTTAACGTTCAAAAGAAAGGCCTAAATCATCAAAAATGGCGGTCTTACAGTCTTTAATTAGACTGTAATTTCAATCTGATTGCCTTCAATTGCAAAAATACAGCTTTCATAATAGCCATCACCAGTGGTACGAGGACCGCTGATAACCTCATAACCATCAGCTTTCATTTCTGCGGTCAAGGTATCTACTTTTTCCTTACTACCAACACTAAAAGCAATATGCACAAATCCGGTACGAGCGAGATCTTTTGGTCAATCGGTCATATCAGGTTTATTCATGATTTCAAGTCGCGCGCCATCATCAAATGAAAGGAAGTAGGAGCGAAAATCAGTTTTCTGATTATGATATCCGTCATTTGATGTTGCGCCTTAATACTTTACAAAGAAACTTCTGGCTTTTTCCAAGTCATTTACATAAAGAGCCACATGTTCAATTTTCATCTTTCACCTGTTAGTTTCTTAAAGATAAACTGTTAATAGAAATCATCTTTTTTATTAAGATTCTTACGAGTCCTGCTTGCTGTCTTCTTGATCCCCACACGTAGCATAAAAATATTAAGGACGGTTAAGCACAATGCAATAAGCGATACCAGTAGTAAGGCAGGAGTTATCGATCTGGTCTGAGGATCATTGTATAAATCATAGGATAGATACAGACCAAACAAACAAAATCCCAGAAAAATAGACAGATAATACACTCGTGCCTTGATGGCCTTTTGCACAGACTTGGCTTTTATTCTCTTTTTTTGAGAACTTATTGTATTCGCCATTTGTCTACCCTGTTTTGTAGTTGTTATTCTAGCTGCCATTTCTTGCATTATGCTCAGTCTTTTACTACCCAAGGTTCACCTTGAGCACACTCTAAAATCTTCTTATGGAATACAGCGAGCGAAGAGCGATGCCCCACGCTCACAATGATACTCGACGACAGATGCTCTTTTAACAAACTGTAGGCAATGCTCTCAGACTTTTCATCCATAGCAGAGCTTGCCTCATCAAGGAACAGTAATTTTGGCTTCATGAGCAAGGCTCTGATAACCGCAATCCTTTGCTGCTCTCCAAGAGATAGACTTTGTGACCAGTTATCTTCCTTATCCAAGGAAGATATCCATGCACCAAGTCCTAACTGCTCCATGAATTTTTCAGTTAAACCTTCACGCTCAGGTGGCATAGGATAAGCTGCAGCTTCACGCAACGTTCCCTGAGGCAAATAAGGACGCTGTGATAAAAACAAGGAACTTGCATCCTTTGGATAAATAACCTTGCCTCTTGCATATGGCCAAATACCAGCTACAGCTTTGATGAGGGTTGATTTACCACAGCCTGAGCGTCCGCGAATTAGGAGACTGTCTCCAGCATCTAAAGCTAAATTCAGATGTGAGCATAAAACTTCACCTGCAGGAGTTGAAACCTCAAGATCCTCGGTCTTAAAGCTTTCTCCCTCAGCGACAGGCTCTAGGCACTGTACATGATCTGCCACATCCATACTGTCAAAATACAAAGCAAGACGGTCGATATCAGCCTTGAAGGCTGCCCATGAAGAAAAGTTGGAAATAATAGTAGATAACGAATCCTGTACCCGGCTAAACGCAGAATTAATCTGCATAATGCTTCCCATGGTAATGATCTTGGCAAAATACATCGGAGCTGCCACCAAGATAGGAAAGATCACAGCAAGCTGTGCATAAGATAAAGTGAAAAAGCCCAGACGCTTTTCACATCTTATAAGTCTTATGTAGTTGGTGACCACATCCTTAAAGCGTGCTGTAAGTACCTGCTTCTCCTGCTTTTCACCCTTGTAGAGAGATACTGATTCTGAGTTTTCACGTACGCGGATCAGGGAGAAACGAAAATCTGCCTCATAGCGCTGCTGTCTAAAGTTCAAACGTACGAGAGGCTTACCAAAGAAGAAGGTAAGTAGCGTACCTGCCACTGCATAGACTATAGCTAAGTACAAAAGATAGCCATCAGGAAGAGTCAGCGTATCATCATTCCAGAGGGTAAGAGTAACTGAATTTGACAGATCCCACAGCACTACACCAAAAGTTCCCAGCATTGCCAAATCAGATACAGTTCCAAGCAACAGTGAAATGGAATAGCTTACAAAGGCATTTAAATCCTCTGAAATACGCTGATCTGGGTTTTCGGTATTTCTGTCGGCAAGTTGCATACGGTAATATGCATTATCAGAGAGCCATTCCCCCATAACCTTCGCAGTAAGCCAGCGGCGCCAACGAATTGCAAGGCAGGATCTTAGATAGGAGTTATAAACACTTACCACCACATGGATTGTAGCTAGGCCACAGAAAACTAGCAAAAAATGCTTAAAGCCTGGAACATCATAATTTTGGATGGTATCCCAGAAGGATTTGTACCAAGAGTTAAACAAGGTTGCAAGGTATACTGCCCCAGAAGTCAGGGCAATAATTAACCCCAGCAATACCCATGAAAGGATAGAATCGCGCGATCTCCAGTAAGGAACTACTATTCTGAAAAAAGCCCTAATGGATAAACGCAAAGGTAACGAATCACAGCCATGTAGTTTTTTTTCAAGACTAGGATCGCCTTGCTTTTCCTTGTTACTTAAAATAGAGATCTTAAACATAGTTATCCTTTCAATGTATTAGAGCTGAGAATGCAACAGTTCTTCTAATACCAGTGCAATGCCATCTTCATCATTTGTAGACGTTATATGATCGGCAATTTGTCTTAGATCAGGTGTAGCATTGCCCATTGCTACTCCAAGACCTGCATTTTTAATCATCGTGAGATCGTTTTCAGCATCGCCAAAGGCCACAATCTGCGACAGTTCTATGCTAGCAGCCTCACAAAGCCATTTTAAGGCAGTGCCTTTGGAGCAGTGATGGGGAATAAACTCGAGGAAATTGTCATCGGTGCGCATAACCTCAAAATGCTCATGGATATATTGAGGAAGAGATGCGCGAAAGGCATCAAGATCCGAGGCTCGCCCCACACATATTAATTTGAAATAACGTTCATCAGCGTTGGCATTTTCAAAATCAAAGCCATCAGTAAATTCAACTCCAGCGTGAAAAATTTCTCTTAGAGAGCAGATATTGGTATTTTCCGTGCAAAGTCCGTGCTGCTTTGAATAGGCATGAGCATGAAGAGCGAACTTGTGACACAACCTCACCACAGCTCGCCCCTCCTCCATTGAGGCGGTATCCTCATGCATAACAGGAAAATCCTGATCAGGAGCACCTGCCTCCTTGAAATCATGAATATTGATAAGCGCAGAGCCGTTAAAGGTCACAGCCAAGGTGCGATCGGTGAGCACGCCCATTTCTTCAAGATATCTAAGAGCTGATTTTGGATGACGGCCAGTTGCAATTGCCACATACCAACCGTGACTGGCAATAGCCTGTACCGCCTTCGCAGTTCTTGGTGAAATGGTTTTATCCGAACGTAACAGCGTACCATCTAAATCAAAAACTGCGGCACAAATATTCTTGGCGTTTTTAAAAGATCCCACAAGCTCTCCAAAATAATAAAGGCCCCGTCATTGCGGAGCCTCCATATTATAAAAGATAAGAGCTAAAGATTAGACACCTGCTTTCTTCAAAGCGGCATTTACAATTTCCTGAGCCTCTTTTTCGATCTGCTTTAAGTGCTCTTCACTCTTGAAGGACTCCATGTAGATCTTATAAACATTCTCAGTACCAGAAGGACGAGCGGCAAACCAGCCATTCTTAGTCACAACTTTAAGACCGCCAATAGCAGCACCGTTGCCAGGAGCTGAGGTATTCTTCTCCTCAATGGCCTCGCCTGCAAGCATTGAAGCCTCAACAGCGGAAGGATCAAGCTTCTTCAATGCAGCCTTAGCAGCAGGAGTTGCAGGTGCATCAACACGATTATAGAAAGGCTTACCGTACTTATTAACAAGCTCATTGTAATGCTCGGAAGGATCCTTACCGGTAACTGCCAGCATTTCTGCAGACAGCAAGGAGGCAATAATACCGTCCTTATCAGTTGACCAGACAGAGCCATCCTTTCTTAAGAAGGAAGCGCCGGCTGATTCCTCACAGCCCCATGCAAGAGATTTGGAGAAAAGACCTGGCACAAACCACTTAAAGCCTACAGGTACCTCATAAGCCTTACGGCCCAAGCCCTCTGCAACACGGTTCATCATAGATGAGGACACCACAGTCTTACCGACCATGGCATCAACAGGCCAGTCCTTACGATGAGTATAGATGTAGTTAATAGCTGCAGATAAATAGTGGTTAGGATTCATCAGGCCACTGTGGCAAACGATACCGTGACGATCATAGTCAGGATCATTACCCCAAGCGATATCAAAGTCATCCTTAAGCTTGATAAGACCTGCCATGGCATAAGGGCTTGAGCAGTCCATGCGGATCTTGCCGTCACGATCGATGCACATAAAGGAGAAAGTAGGATCAACGCTGTAATTTACAACCTTAAGATTTAACTTGTACTTGTCTGCAATTGCGTCCCAGTAGTAAAGACCTGAGCCACCTAGAGGATCAACACCGATGTGCAAGCCTGACTTGGAAATGGCCTCCATGTCAATGATCTCACCTAATGCATCAACGTATTGAGTAAGCATGTCATGCTCTTTGACATTAGAAAGCTTAACTGCCTGCTCATAAGGGATACGCTTTACATCCTTGAGCTTGTTGCGCAGGATCTCATTGGCACGATCCTGAACCCAAGAAGTGATCTCTGTTCCGGCAGGACCACCATCGGTGGGATTGTATTTAAAGCCACCGTTTGAAGGAGGATTATGAGAAGGAGTAATAACGATACCGTCAGCAAGACCCTCAGTACGACCCTTGTTGTAGTTTAAGATGGCAAAGGATACAGAAGGAGTAGGAGTGTAACCATGATCCTTCTCAACACGAACCTCAACGCCGTTGGCACCTAAAACCTCAACGGTAGTTGCAAGAGCGGCTTCAGATAGAGCATGAGTATCCATACCGATAAACAAAGGACCGGTAATGTTTTCCTTTCTGCGGTACTCGGCAATTGCCTGAGATATTGCAAGGATATGATCCTCATTAAAGGAGCCATTCAATGAGGTACCACGGTGACCTGAGGTGCCGAAAGCAACCAAATTCTCAGGATTATCAAGATCTGGATGGTTCAAATAATATGCGGCCATCAAACGTGGAATATTTACGAGATCCTCAGGAAGTGCTTTCTGACCTGCACGCTCATGAATTGCCATATATAACCTCTGAAAAATAAACAAATTTTTACAAAATAATATACGCTCGATTTTAACTAAAAGAAACAGCCTTAAATTTTGACATAGCTTACGTTACACATAAAAAAAGCGCCACATAACTGCAGCGCTTCCCTGATCTGAGGCTTAGATCAAATTATTTGTTAACTGCCTTCTTAAGCTCAGCACCAGCGCTGAAGGAAGGAGTCTTAGTTGCAGGGATCTGGATCACTTTACCAGTCTGAGGATTACGGCCTTCACGTGAAGCACGCTCGGTTACCTTGAAGGTACCAAAGCCAACCAACTGAACACGGTCACCTTTAGCCAATGCATCGCTGATAGCATCGGTGATGGCCTGTAGAACAACACGAGAGGTAGCCAGGGGAAGATCAGAACGCTTTGCGATCTCACTTACGAGTTCAGACTTATTCATCTTTTTTCCTTTGCATCTGGACGCAGTCTTATTACTACGCCTAATTTTCATTATGGACAGGGACTATACCCTATCTATCAAAAATACCTTATTCACGCCGAGTTAGCGCTCGACGCGACGCGCAATAGTATAGCCATAAATTTTTAAAGATCTACAATCAATTTGCGATTTATTAGCCTTTTTTTAAAGTCAAAGCTTTTTTTAAACTATTTTTACTAGCTTGTTTGCCCTTCAAAGGTGCATTTCTATGCGATTTTTTCATTTTTGCACCACTTAAAGCGCAAATACAAGCGCTTTTTACTTTCATCATTGGTACAATATGCACCGTCAAAAAGGGACCTACGTCCCATGTTTTATTTTCGGAGAAATTGGAAGTCATGGAAGAACTGCTTCGTCCTGTCAGACGTGCATTAATTAGCGTTTCTGACAAAACCGGTATCGTTGAATTTGCCTCTGAACTAGTTAAGCGCAATGTAGAAATTTTATCCACCGGCGGTACATGCAAACTGCTTGAACAAAATGGTATCAAGGTTACCGAAGTTTCTGATTACACTGGCTTCCCCGAGATGATGGATGGCCGTGTTAAGACTCTGCATCCTAAGGTTCACGGCGGTATTTTGGGCCGTCGCGGTATCGATGAGCAGGTAATGAATGAGCATGGCATTCTCCCCATCGATTTGGTAGTAGTCAACCTCTATCCGTTTGTAAAGACTGTGGCCGATCCTAACTGCCCACTTGAGAAAGCTATCGAAAACATCGATATCGGCGGTCCGACCATGGTTCGTGCAGCTGCTAAAAATAACCGTGATGTTGCCATTGTTGTCCGTGCTAGCGATTATCAGCGCGTACTGACTGAAATGGACGCTCACGACGGTGCCTTAACCTGGCCTACCCGTTTTGATCTGGCAATTGCAGCCTATGAGCACACTGCAGCCTATGACAGCGCAATTGCAAACTATTTTGGTACCAAGGTTCCTGATTACGGTATCTCTGATGGCTCTCAGAGTGTGCTACCCCGCACCATGAACCTTAACTTTGTTAAGCTTCAGAATATGCGCTATGGTGAAAACCCTCACCAGAAGGCATCCTTCTATGCAGATATCGATGCTCACGACAGCGGTATCACCACTGCCAAGCAGTTACAGGGCAAAGAGCTCTCTTACAACAATATCGCTGACACTGATGCCGCAATTGAATGCGTACGTCAGTTTGACGAGCCTGCCTGCGTAATCGTAAAGCATGCAAATCCCTGCGGTGTGGCATTATCTGACAACCTAACTGATGCCTATGATGCAGCTTTCAAGTGCGACAGTGAATCTGCATTTGGTGGCATCATTGCCTTTAACAAGACATTAGATGGTAAGACTGCAGAGGCCATCGTAAGTCGTCAGTTCTGCGAGGTGATCGTAGCCCCTGAGATCTCTGAAGAGGCAAAAGTTGCTGTAGCTAAGAAGAAAAATATCCGTCTATTAGAAACTGGTACTCTAGGACCTGCTAAGCCTCGTATTGACTGCAAGAAGGTCAACGGTGGTCTGCTTGTTCAGGAGGCTGATCTTAAGGTTGTTAACAAGGATGATCTCAAGGTTGTCACCAAGCGTGCACCTACTGCTGAAGAGATGGACGAACTGTTATTTGCCTGGAAGGTCTGCAAGTTCACTAAGTCAAATGCTATTGTCTATACCAAGAACAAGCAGACTTTAGGTGTTGGCTGCGGTCAGACCTCACGCGTATTCTCAGCTCGTATTGCCTGCCTCCGTGCTGAAGATGCTGGTCTTTCACTTGAGGGTGCATCACTTGCATCTGACGCATTCTTCCCGTTCCGCGACGGTGTTGATGCAGCAGCTGCTCAAGGTATCAAGAGCATCATTCAACCAGGTGGTTCAATTCGCGATCAGGAAGTTATCGATGCTGCCAATGAACATGGTATTGCCATGGTCTTCACCGGTATGCGTCACTTCCGTCACTAATTTTTAGGAGAGTCTTATTATGAAGATCCTCGTTGTAGGTAACGGTGGCCGTGAGCATGCATTAGCATGGAAAGCAGCCCAGTCACCACTTGCTGAGAAGGTTTTTGTCGCACCAGGTAATCCTGGTACCGATCGTGAACCTAAGATTGAAAATGTTGCAATCGGTGTAGGCGATCTAGAAGGTCTGCGTAATTTTGCATTGCGTGAAAAGATCGATCTTACCATCGTTGGCCCTGAGGCTCCGCTCGTTGCTGGTATCACCGATCTCTTTGAAGAGGCTGGGCTAAAGGTATTCGGACCATCTAAGGCCGGAGCTCAGCTTGAAGGCTCAAAATCCTTTACCAAGGACTTTTTAAAGCGTCATAACATCCCAACTGCTGCTTATGAAGTTTTCACCGACACCAAGAGTGCCTGTGAGTACATTAAAAAGCACGGTGCTCCTATTGTGATTAAGGCCGATGGTCTTGCCGCAGGAAAAGGTGTAGTCGTTGCCATGAATGAGCAGGATGCATTAAATGCTGTGCATAATATGCTTGATGATCATGAATTTGGTGATGCCTCTGCCCGTGTGGTTATTGAAGACTTCATGGATGGAGAGGAAGCCTCCTTCATCGTCATGGCAGATACCGTCAATGCTGTCCCTATGGCAACATCTCAAGATCACAAGCGTGTAGGCGACGGAGATACCGGTCCTAACACCGGTGGCATGGGTGCTTATTCCCCAGCTCCTGTCGTTACTGCTGATGTTTATAAGAAGGTTATGGATGAAATCATTAATCCTACTCTTAAGGGTATGGCTGACGATGGCATTCCTTACCGTGGCTTTTTATACGCAGGTCTTATGATAGACAAGGCAGGGCAACCTCGTGTAGTTGAGTTCAACTGCCGCTTTGGCGATCCTGAAACTCAGCCTATCATGATGCGTATGAAATCAGATCTTGTCGAGCTTTGCCTCAAAGCTTGCGAAAACGGCGGACTTAAGGGAGTTGAGGCTCAGTATGACGAGCGTCCTGCAGTAGGCGTGGTGCTTGCAGCTCACAACTATCCGGCATCTCCTCGCAAGGGCGATATTATTATAGGTCTTGATAAGCCTCATGCAGATGATGTGAAGATCTTCGAGGCTGGCACCAAGTTTGAAGGCAAGAATATCGTAACCTCTGGTGGTCGTGTTTTATGTGCCACCGCTTTGGGTAATGATGTTGAGGATGCTCGCAACAAAGCATACGAGCTTACCAAGACTGTCCACTTTGAAGGCATGTTCTATCGCAACGATATTGCCTGGCGTGCAATAGCCCGCAAGGGAAAGTAACGCTTGTGTAATTAACTGCGTTCAGTAGGCGGAGAACTCCAATAATCTCCTCCTTAATAATGACGCCTCCTGCAGGCGTCATTTTGTTTATACCTCTTTTTACGATCTTAAGAGCAAGCAATGTCTTGAGCATCATAAAAAAGCAATTTGAAAAGTTTCAACAATAATGCTAGATGAAATTATCAAACAGGGGCTACTCTTTATAGGTACCTTTGCCGCAAATCTCTTTGCCTCAGTCTCAGGAGGCGGAGCAGGCTTTGTTCAGTTTCCGCTTTTGATTTTCTTAGGTCTGCCCTTTGCAACCGCCCTAGGATCTCATAAGGTTGCCGTAGTATTCCTAGGCATCGGCGCACTGGCTAAAAAACGCCGTATGCGCGATGACAGTTTCAGTCTTGATAAGCAGGTTGGAATAATCATGACACTGCTGTGTATCCCCGCAGTAGTTTCAGGTTCGCTTATTATCGTTAAGGTGCCAACCCATCAGGCAGAAATAGTCCTAGGTTTTATCACTATTGCCGCCGGTATTTATTCCTTCTTTAAAAAAAGCTTTGGCGCCGAAAGACTTGAAAATCGCTCTCTTACCCGTACCATCATCGGCGCAATCTGCCTCATAATGATCGGCATGTTTTCAGGATCACTATCCTCAGGTGCAGGCCTTTTTGCCACCTTAACCTTAGTTGGAGTTTTCGGCTTAGATCTTAAGAATGCCATCTTTCACACGATGATCTTCGTGGCAACTATCTGGAATGGTGTCGGTGCTGTAACCATCGGCATGGTGGCATCCATTCACTGGCAATGGATCCCCACAATGATCATTGCAACCATCCTAGGCTCCTACTTTGGTACATCACTTATGATTAAGATGCCTGTTAAAACTGTAAAAAAGATATTTTCCATGGTTGCAGTGTTTAGCGGTGTCATGCTTATCTATGCTGCCTACAGATAAAATAAAGTAAGTACTTTAAAAGTCTGATAATAATAGCAAGACTTTTTAAGCTCCAAACTTTGACTAAAATAAAGTCTTACTTTAGATTAGTCAGAGTTTTGCTATGTAATCTGCAAAAACCATACACCTAAATCATAGAAGACACAGTTAAGAGGACAGTTAAAAAAACTATTTGTCTTGAACTACCTCGATATCCTCAGGATCATCGTCAGCATCATAGTATTCATCATCTTCGTTATTTTTATCACCGAAAACCCTTTCCATATCGAAAGATGAGTCATCCAAAAGTTCTGCAATAAATTCATCAGTAAGAGGCAGCGAATTACGATTTTGGACTGGGCATTTTCTTTTTACCACATCTACTGTATATTCAAGCATATCCAATTCATTTTCCAGACATGCTTCCATTAAATTCTGCCCATCGTCATCTATTTTATTTTTATAATCATCAATGGTGTAGCCAAATCCGACAGTAGGATACAAAAAGAGCATCTGCCAATCGCCTTTAATTAATGACTGTCCACTGATTATTACTAAGGCTAAAAACAGACATAACACAGCATGCATTGGCATAACATTCATGTCATCGTCATGTTCGTTCATGAAAGCGGCAAGAACATATTCTTTACCTTTTAGCTCCTTGGCAATTTTCCTTGCAATCTTCCTGTTAGCTCTAAGATACCCGATCACCAGCTTACAGGGCTTGATAAAGCACTCCTTAAAAAATACTTCTCCATGCTCTACCTGCCCATTTCTAATTACCTCGGATAAAAAATAGGAATATCTATGGCATAGGAGTATAAGAAGCAATATCTGCTGACGACAGTCCATCCTCATGGAAATACTGATGAGCTTATTAACCTCAGCTTCCACTGCTTTTTTATCCATAGAAATATATCCCTATTCTTTATGCCTAAGTATTTAGGCAGAAGCTACTCTTGATTAGGCAAATCTAATTCAACCTCATAAGGAGGGATCTCAAGATGAAATTCCTCTCGTCCCTTTACACCCATCTTGATAACTGTCTTGACAAAGTCAGGATCCAATGGCTCCAGAGGATATTTCTGTTTAGGACACTTAAGTGAAATATATCTGATAACATTCATCACCGCATCCATATCCTTTTGTAGCTTGGGCTCAAAATTTGCCCAGCTTGCCCCTTCTGCATCAAGCTGTGTCACATGTTTTTTAAGATCAATAGAAAACTCTTTATAAAGCTCCAGCATACTGTCTTTATCATGAAGTATAGGGTGACCACAGGCTAAAAAAAGCGCACGCATCAGACAGTGCACTGCAGTAGACATACTAAATTTAAATACACACTTGCCGTATTTATGGGAGAACTCATCATATGCAAGCATATACTCTGACATTTGATTTTCTGAGATCCTTGCAAATTTTTCATCTGACATCAATACAGTTACAAATGACAGACTACTTAAATAGTGATCCTCGAGAAAACGTTCAAACATAGGATTATCTATAGTATCTGCCATAAATTCAACATCATCTGTAAAGCGATAAGCCAAAGTGGTCATTAAAAGCATCAGCTGACGATCATCAAAGCCCTTTGACATAATGGCCGCATCTGTTGCAAATTGAGTAACCTTCTTTAAATTTAATGTCATTTTGCAGTCACCTCCTGAGGTTCATCATCGTCTTCGAGTTCCACCTCGTCTTCATACAGATCATCAACTATGTCAGCACATAGCTTATGAAACTCATCAAGATCTAACATACCGCTGTAGTTTTTAGGGCAGAACTCACTCACACTATCAAAAATCTTCAAGTAGATGTTGTATTCAATCTCAATGAAATTCTGCATCTCAAGGAGATCTTCTTCTTGCATCTGATTTGCCATACTATCAAAGGCAGATCTAACTCCCACAGTAGATATCTGTAAGGCTGTCTCAATTGCCTTTTTGGGGATCTTATTACCCTGACACAGGCTAATACACAGCATCATCGCCAAAGGAGCTACAGATGCCGCAGGTCCGATAACACTTAATTTAGAATTAAGAAAGTTCACTACAGCTTCGCCATCTTTAGCTAATTTTGGCACATCAAAATTAGGTAGTCCCTCAATCACTTCTTCAACTATAGACCAAACATCATCAAAAGGACCTTCCATAAATTTACTTATTTCCTGATCATTCTCCTCTTCAAGATCCATCTTGAGATAATGAAGGCCACGCATTGAAAGCAAGGCAAAAAAGATTACTTTCTGACGTTCATCTAAGCGAAATACATTACTTGCAAGCTTATTAATAGTATCGGTTAACGGTTTTAATTTTGTATTAAGAGCCATGACTTAATCCTAAAATGCAAATTTATCTGACGTACTTACAATCTCTAAAATGGAATATTGTTACAGTCTGTTTCCTGAACTTTTTCATCTTCAAGTAAATTGAAGTCAAGACCGACGTTGCTGATCCCATGATCCTCAACTATTGCCAAAAGTTCATTTATGAGCTGTGATTTGACTTTCCTTGATGACTGCACATTAGCTTTTTTTATAAAATATGCTATTTGCTTTTGAAAATCTATTTCTGTAGCAAATATTTCCGAGGCCTCATCATCGTTTGGCTGCTTGGAATCAAGCTCTTCATCATAACGGGACATAGCCCCAGCAAGGCTCATCATCGAAACATCGGCAGGACCATTGTCATCTTCATCTAAGGCACATTCATAAGCTGTATCAAGTGCAGTAATACAATCTCCTGCCAAAGCACCACCGATGCAGTCATCTGCATAGCACTCATCCATAAGCTTTGAAATTTCCTGCCTTCTTGAGCGTATGCCCTTTTCTGATCCACCACCTTGTAACATTGTTTCAAGATAATTTAGACACTTTTCAAAAATTTCCAGATTATCAACACGCTTTTCATCAATTAGACACCACAGCATAAAATTTGGGCTCTGATGATAGGCCATAGCCAGAACAAACAAAGCGCGCTCTTTAGGAGAAAAAGAAGTGATGAGTGGCAACACCGGGTTTTGAGGGAAATTATCTGAAATCATTAAAAACTCTTTTTGAAAATATGATCACTGTACTCTTGCGTACGTAACTTTCCGTGCCATAATAATATCTTATAAATATTAAAAATAATTTGTACAATCTCTAAATTATCAGCTGTCTTTTTTTGGAGCGAAAAAGGCGGTCGTATAGAGTTCTGATAAGAGCTCTAGCTTTTTGCGCATGAAGACATCTGAAGATTTTATATCTTATGAAGTTCAGGGCGGTTCCAAATGGCGTCACCCTCTTCCCAAAAAACATCTGCTTGCCTGTGCCGTAACCATGTTGTCGGCAACTGTGCTTGCTGTATTTAATCCTGTTGCGCCTAATATTCCTAGGCTGTCATCTGATTCAGATCCTGCCATCCACAGCTCACCTTATCATCACAAGGACATTGATGACACCGAGCTTGATTCTCTGGATTATTTTGCAGATTCAGTTCCGCTTAGCTCATATTTTGCACAAAACCATGAAAATGTGGGAAATGACAATCAGGTAACGGTTTCGGTAGATCCAAATGCCGCAACCGATAATTACGATGATCTACTCCCTGACAGTGCTCTTGCAGACTCCGATGATGCTTTGGATGAAAAGGTAAAAACTCTGGCATCTAAGGATGATGAAGATAAGGATGTTGCCAATGAGACAGAGCTTAAGTGGTTTGAAGAGGATGTACAAAATGGAGATTCCATCTCCTCAATATTCTCCGATTTAAACATCCCTGCCTCTGTGACCATGGCAATTCTTGATAATAAAAAGGTTGCCTCTGAGGTTAATTCATTAAGTCTTGGCGATCACCTGTCCTTCCTTCTAGATGACAAGAGTCGCCTGATGGCTTTCGTGAAACCCTTAGATAAAAAGCAGCAGATCCGTTTTTATCGCGATGATCCTAATAAAAACAGCTTTGCATACGTAATTGAAAAGCTAGGCAGTCATCTGCAAGATGGCGATGATGTGGTTGTAACCATTAAGCCTCAGGTTGCAAAGAATGATGACAAAGCTGATGCAAAAGCTAATGACAAGCAAAAAGTTGTTGCAGAGGCTAAGAAAGATAAAAAAGCTGACACCAAGCAACTTGCTGAGCAAAAGCCCCAAAAGAAGGTCTCAGCTCATGACAGCCGTGGACGTCTTGTAATTGTAACCATTGGTAAGGGCGAGACTTTCTCAACTGCCGCTAACAATGCCGGCGTTAGCTACGCTGAGATCAATAAAATTCTTAATCTCTTTAAGGGACGTATTCAGTTTTCTCGTAATGTACGTGCAGGTGACACCATGCGCGTACTTTTCACCGATTCAAAGGGCAAGGGCAAAATTTCTGCAGTTGAATTTTCACTGCAGGGACGTAAGGTTTCAGCCTTCTTAAATCCAAAAGACGGCAAGTACTATGATGAGCGTGGTATTAATTCAAAATCCACCGCATCCTTCCGCCGTTTCCCATTTGATGCTCAGGCTAAGGTCACATCTCCTTTTAACCCCTCACGTCGTCATCCGGTAACAGGTGTTGTTCGTCCTCATAACGGCATTGATTTTGGCATGCCCGTGGGCACTCCTGTACTAAGTCCCTCAGATGGTGTGGTCACCAAGGCTGAATTTAATCGCTCCACCGGCTATTATGTTGTGATCCGTCATCGTGGTGCCTATTCTACAGTCTTCATGCATCTGTCTAAGATCAGCGTCAAGGTAGGACAGAACGTTAAAATGGGTACGGTGATTGCGCGCTCTGGTAACACTGGTCTTTCCACAGGTCCGCATCTGCACTATGAGCTACGCATCAATGGTCGTCCGGTAAATGCTCTGCGTGTTAAGCTAAATGGCATCGTAGATAACACTAACAACAACGAGCGTAAGCGCTTTGCTGCCAATATTCAGACCTACAAACGCGATCTATATAACCAAAAGCTACTTGCAAAACGCTAGCTGTGTCGCAAAAATCACGCATGTAATTTCAAAAGTTAGTCATGCGTGATATTGTCAAGAAAAAGACTTTTGCGGAGGTCATATGGCAACACAGGTAGGATTACATGGCTTTAATAGTGCAACGCAGAAAGTTGATCCTCGGTACGCATGGATCAACGAGATGATTGAAGCGCGTCAAAAGTTGATGAAGCTTTATGTAGAACTTGCAGAAGGTGATGTAAACGAGGTAACCCTTTCAAACTTCTGCGATACCTTAATCGATTATCTTTCCCACGGTCACTTCGATCTCTATCCCAAAATTCTGGAATTAGTTGAAAACGCCTCAGGTCGTTCGCTCTCTATTGCATCTCGCGCCATGCCCGCAATAGAAAATACCTCAGACTATCTCATGCGCTTTAACGATATCTATGCGCAGGAGCCCGATGAGATTGCCATGAAAGAACTTCCCGGCAATCTAGTTGAAATAAAGCGCTGTCTACAATCGCGTTTTCGCAACGAAGATCGTCTGATCATTGGTCTAAGACTAGTGCATGCTGCAGTTGAGACACCTGCTGTTAAAAAGTAAACTCTGCAATTAAGCCTAAAAGAGGACCACAGAGGTAACAGATCTCAGCCTAAACTAACGGCAGCAGATCTGAGACTCTTTGTACCTTGATCACCTCAAGTCCCGGAATTGCTCTTACAGGGGCATTATCCGCAGGCACTACTGCACGCACAAAGCCCTGCTTTACCGCCTCATTAAGACGCTCCTGTCCAGAAGGTACGGGACGTACCTCCCCAGTTAAACCAATCTCGCCAAAAGCAATGGTACGACGATCAATGGCACGTGATCGCAGTGATGATAACAGAGCCATCACCAGCGGGACATCAGATGATGTTTCCTCAACCTTGACACCACCTACGACGTTAACAAATACATCCTGATCACCAAGCTCAACTCCGGCATGACGGTGTAATACCGAAAGAAGCATCGCCAGACGGTTTTGATCAGTACCTAAGGACAGCCGTCTTGGATTACCATATTGAGTCTCATCAACCAAGGCTTGAAGCTCAACTAACAGCGGACGGGTCCCCTCCCAGATAACCATTGCAAGTGATCCTGCCGCAACTTCCTGCTGACGGTTTAAGAAGATAGCCGATGGATTTTTTACCTCACGCATGCCCTTATCGGTCATTGCAAAAACACCGATCTCGTTGACTGCACCAAAACGGTTTTTATGGCAACGCAAAGTTCTAAAGCGTTGATCGGCTCCTACCTCCAAAATAACTGAGCAATCCACACAGTGCTCTAAGATCTTAGGACCTGCTAAGGTACCATCCTTGGTCACATGACCTACGATGAATACTGCAATACCGGTTTTCTTGGCAAACTGAGTAAGTGCAGCTGCGCCTTCACGCACCTGTGACACCGATCCAGGTGCTGATTCAATACCCTGAACATGGGTAACCTGAATTGAATCGACAACCAAAACCTCAGGACGCTCTGTGACTGCCAGAGCACAGATATTTTCGACCGAGGTCTCAGCAGCAATACGAACATTTGCAACCGGCAGTCCCAATCTTTGGGCACGAAGTGCAACCTGCTGCAATGATTCCTCACCAGTTGCATAGAGCACTCGATGACGTGAGGATAAAAGACATACAGTCTGCAAAAGCAGAGTTGATTTACCAGCCCCTGGGTTACCACCTATCAGGACTACTGACCCCTGAACAATACCTCCGCCTAAAACTCTGTCAAATTCTGCATAGCCTGTGGGCAGACGCGGTCTGCTCTCTAGGGATACTTCATTTAAGGAGAGGACACCGGTTCCTGTCTGCCCAGCAAAGCCAGAGAGCTTTAAGGCCTGCCCTGCAGCTCTATATCCTGCAGATGGAGCTGTGCTTTCAGTTAAAACAGTCTCAGAAATAGTGTTCCATGAGCCACACTCTCGACATTGCCCCTGCCAACGAGGATAACGTGTGCCGCAATTTGAACAAATGAAGGTTGATTTAACTTTAGCCATGCTCACTACCTGAAAAAAATTTAGGCGTATAACTTAAGCAACAATGGAACTGCAACCAAGGAGCTGTAATTTATAGAATAAGGAGCAGTTTCACGGACTACTGGCTTTGCATGATAGGCAATACCAAGACCTGCCTCCGCAATCATCTTAAGATCGTTTGCTCCATCACCTAATACTATGCATTGCTCTTTAGGAATTTTATTTTCCTTCATTAATGTCAGCACCCCTTCACGCTTGGCATCAGCATCAACAATAGGCTCTATGACACCACCGGTTAGATGCCCGTCCTCAATTTCCAATGAATTGGCCTTGACCATATCGAGCTTGTACTTATCTTTCAGAACGCAAATCAATTCCACAAAGCCTCCAGAACAGATGCCTCGTTTCCAACCGGCATCTGTGGTGATCTGCATAAGAGTGCTCAAACCATCTGTTTCAGGCATCATTTTCTTAATATCTTTAAGTACGTTAGCATCGCCACCACGCAAAAGGCCAACACGTTTTTTAAGTGATGTGGCAAAATCATACTCACCATGCATGGCTTTGGCAGTGATGGATGCTACATCGTCATAAACTCCAAGTTGACGAGCAATCTCATCGATGCCTTCAATCTGTACCGAGGTCATATCCATATCAAGGACTAATGCACCGGGCTTTTTTAAATAAGGGATGCCGTTTTCAGGCAAATACATAAGATCAAAGCCTAAATTAGCTTTAGCAGCATCATCATGAATTTTATGGGCAATATCCTCAGATTGATTAGGGCATTCTCCAAAGAAACCTGTGCATGAGCCTAGTGTTCCTTCCTTGATAAGCTCCAGTCTTATTCCATAACGCTCTCTTAGAACGAGCTTAATTTTATCTTTGTAAAAACTATCGTTAGGAGCTGCGGCAAAAATATAGGCCATAATTAAAAAATTCCGTTTAAGTAGGTATTAACATTGCTTTCAAGAGTCAAACAGGCCTGTTCATATGAAAGTTTAAATACCTGTGCATAAACTCTTGCAAGTTTAGAAATTAAGGCGCCGTCATAAGGACCACTTTGCTGATGGTCAAAATCGCTTTCAAGCAATATACGATTGGGACCTGCATATTGCATTGATTCAACAAGACGGCGAGGCTTTTTTAGAAGATGAGCACCGACGCTTAAAAACATATTACAGTCTAAATAATCGCGTGCTAGCTCTTTTGAAAAAGTGAAATTATGAATAGCACCGGTAAGGCCTCTCGATTTATAAAAACGCAAAAGCCTAATAAGCTCATCATGAGCCTTTCTTACATGAAGACTTACCGGAAGATGGTGAAAAGAGGCAAAAGAGAGCTCAGCTGCTAAAAGATGTACCTGATCGCCTAGAGGGATCTGGTAATTCTCAGCATCTAGGCCACACTCACCAAAGCCCTCGACCTTATGGATAGTTAAAAGCCGCTCAAATTCCATATCAGGAAAATCGCGACTTTTAGCATACCAAGGATGAATCCCTATCATTGGATGATAGCCTTCAGCCTTGGCAAATTCTAGATTACGTATACTGTCTTCAAGCGAACATGCCACGCCTATTAATGCAGTCTCGTATAAGGCGGCTGCATCACAAACCTCTGTAGGACCAGGATAAAGACTTACATGAACATGGCAATCTGTCAGCATCTTAATGCTCGCGAGTTGAGCTGAATTTCACCTTTGGATAGCGTTCCATAGCCAAATGCAGGTTTACTCCGGATGATGCCAGATAAGTAAGGCTGTCACCACCATCTAAGGCAAGGTTCTGCGGCACTCTATCCTGCAGTTCCTTTATAGCCTTGTCATCGCCGGTAACCCAGCGGGCGGTAGATACCGGAACCTCTTCATATAGGGCATCAACGTTGTATTCATGCTTTAGGCGAGATACTACTACGTCAAACTGTAGCATACCGACCGCACCCACAATCAAATCATTGTTGATTAAAGGTCTGAATACCTGTACCGCACCTTCCTCAGAGAGCTGCAACAGTCCCTTTAATAGCTGCTTTTGCTTCAAAGGATCACGCAGGTGAATGCGCTTGAAAAGCTCTGGGGCAAAGTTTGGAATACCAGAGAAATGCAAATCCTCACCTTCGGTAAAAGTATCACCTATACGCATAGTACCATGATTATGCAAGCCGATGATATCACCTGCAACATCAAACTCAGCCTGAGCACGCTCGCCTGCCATAAAGGTCACGGCATCAGAGATGGCACTGTCACGATTGAGACGGACATTGTGTAGCTTCATGCCCTTACGATAGGCACCTGACACGATACGCATAAAGGCAATACGATCATGATGACGCGGATCCATATTGGCCTGAATTTTGAAAATAAAGCCGGTAAGCTTAGGCTCATCAGCCTTTACAAGACGGGTATCAGACTGCCTGTCAAGAGGAGCTGGAGCCCAATCGGTAAGACCGTCTAGCATAAGATCAACACCGAAGTTACCCAAAGCAGTACCAAAGAAGACTGGCGTCATATCACCTGCAAGGTAAGCCTCAACATCAAACTCATTAGAACCACCCTTAATAAGTTCAATATCCTCACGCAGCTTTGATGCAAGATCTTCACCTACTGCAGCATCAAGCTCAGGATTATCCAAACCCTTTACCACCTGACGCTCCTGAATACGGAAGCCCTCACCTGAGTGATAGAGATACATCTCATCGCGCAGCAGATGATATACACCCTTAAATTCTTTACCAGATCCCACAGGCCAAGTAATAGGAGCACACATGATATTAAGCTCGGCCTCAACCTCATCTAACAGATCCAAAGGATCACGGGTTTCTCGGTCAAGCTTATTCATGAAGGTAATAATAGGAGTAGTACGCAGACGGGTAACTTCCATGAGCTTACGCGTACGATCCTCAACACCCTTGGCAGCATCGATAACCATCAAGCAGGAATCGACAGCAGTCAACACTCGATAGGTATCCTCAGAGAAGTCCTCATGGCCTGGGGTATCCAAAAGGTTAATCACACAGCCGTTATAGGGAAACTGCATCACAGAGGTAGATACAGAAATTCCACGCTCCTTTTCCATGTCCATCCAGTCAGACTTAGCAAAGGTTCCGGTGCTTCCGCGAGCCTTAACTTCACCTGCACGCTGAATAACAGACCCGAATAATAAAACCTTTTCAGTAATAGTTGTTTTACCGGCATCTGGGTGGGAGATGATGGCGAAAGTACGGCGCTTACCGATTTCACCTGCAATTTTAGGATCTGACATGATTTTGATTATCCTACCGCATCTTTACAGGCGGGATTAAAAAAATTGGTTTGTGAAATTTTTTCTGGGGATAGAATTTTAGACTTTCATCGCGCAGAGGTCAAAAAAAAACCGCCGGATTTTTGCTCCTGCGGTATCTTTCTCATTCATTTTGAATGGTGCCCAGAAAGAGACTTGAACTCTTACTCCGTTAAGAACTACCCCCTCAAAGTAGCGTGTCTACCAATTCCACCACCTGGGCAACGTCATTCAACGAGAGCCATTATAGCTATTATTTTTTTATATGCAAGTAATTTTTTAAGATTTTTTTATATATTGATTAAGCAAGCATATTAAAAATTGATTTATATGTCTTTTAAGCCTTAATTTTTTTTTATAAAAAAAGCATCCGATAAAAAATTTTCTTTGGCTATTCGCTAAGGAAGTGGATAAATACTTTCTAGCCAACAGCCAAAATGCCATGTATCAATCTCAGAGTTTTCCTTGCAAGAT
>CAVJLP010000006.1:0-17870 GCA_963650525.1 Firmicutes bacterium CAG:534 | reverse complement strand
GTTTAGCAAACGTCTAATTTAGCAATTTCTGTTCCGACAAAAACACATGCTACACGTTTAAGATTTGGAAGTGAGCTAACATTATCACCTTGGCAGTATCTATCAAGCTGAGCATTAGCTTCGGTAAGCTTTTCTAAAATGGCATCTTCATCTGCCTTACTTGCAGGAAGATATTTAAGCTCAAAGATATAAGAGCAGTTTACTCCATCAAGAGGTGAGAGGACTAAATCAGCATATCCCTTCTCTTTGCCGGTAACCTCAAGCTCAAGATGCACCTTAAAATCAGGTGAGAAATTGGCAGCAGTTGCCATGGCTACTGCAAAGTCACTTTCATGAAGACTTGCACACAGATGCAGTCCGCCAGCCTCGCTAAGCTTACTTGCAACAATCGTTACGAAATCTTTTGGATCACCATTTTTAAGCTTACTAAAAGCTTCCATGAATTCTGAGATGTCAATATTCAGACTATCAATACCACGAAGATATTTAAAATAGTATTCAAAGAACTGCTCTGCTACAGTTCTATTTGGAATAATGAGGGAATTGCTATTTTTCTTCCAAGTAAGATAACCAAAATACATCATTGTGGAAAGCAGATCTTTTTTGGAAAAGTTCTCTTGGCTGTTTAAATTGATAGTTGATGGTGCAGAGCCAAATGGGATTGGTTTTTCTGAAAGAGCATCATTAATGATTGATTTGACATCATTAATATCCCCCATACTCAAGATATTATGAATTTTTGATAAATCCTGAGCAAAAGCAGGATCAAGCAGGTTGTCTGGTTCCTTATTATTCGCTCTGATTTTTTTTAAATAATAAAGACACATCGACGCATTGAATACGGATTTATTGGAGAATTTAGTAAAGTGATAACCGTTATAAAGAGTCTTCATACGGTTAAAAACTTCATCTACAGTATGTCCATATTTTTCAAGATCAATTACCTGAGGAATGAGCTGTTTTAACTCACTCTCGGTAAAACCAAACATTGCAGCACAATCTTCGTCCTGTGAGATATTGCTCTGAATATTAAAGCCAGAAGACATTGAATCCATGGAGATAGTAGTTACACCAGTTATGAAGATCCTAGAGATTGGTGCGCCATCTGCGGTATTTGCCTTAAGTCGTGCGTAAAAATCTTTAAGAAAACCTGCAGATGAGGTAATACTTTTAAATTGATCCTTGTCTTTTGACAAAATGTCATTGGTAAATTGATCATACTCGTCGATGAGTACATAAACCTTGTTAACAATTTTCTCGTTTATAACACCAAAGAATTCATCGATAAGTGCTGCAGGCGATCTACTAGTGTTATCTAGAAGATAGCGAGCTTCTTCAAAAGAATACCTCACTATAAAATCACGGATAGATCTTTTTATATTGGTGGAAAAGTTGTCTATCAAGTCACCGGTAGCAAGTCCAGAGAAGTCGAATTTAAGTATATAAAACGAGTTGGCTAAATGTGTTTTATGGCTACCAATGTAGGTCCCATCAAAATAGCTGTGAAATTTATCGGCTAAACTGATGTCATAGTAAGCACGAAGAACTGCGGTAAACAGACTTTTACCAAAACGACGAGGACGAATAATAAAAGGAAATAACCCTCCAGTCTGCTCTAGGACTTCGATAAATTGAGTTTTATCAACATATGCATAGCCATCACTTCTGATAGTTGTGAAATTTGCAGTCCCATAGGGATTGAGAGCAAGTATTTTAGAATCCATATGTTGACCTCAGAAACTATCTTGTCAAGATCGACCAATACACTTAGTTTAGCAAACTTCTAATCTGCAATTTCTGCTCCGACAAAGATACAGACTACAGCCTAAAAGAACTCAACTTTGTCTAGGAAATACTAGCCATAGTTACATAGCTACAGCTAGCTACATACCATTTTAATAGCTAAAGTTGCGCTCACTTTGAGTTAAAACAGGTGTATTCTTGCCATTTATGAGTTTTTCATAGATTGCTGAATATAAAAGCACACGCTGTACATACCCACGAGTCTCTGTAAAAGGTATATTCTCAATGTACATGGGAGCATCACGTTTGCCACCATCTTGGGAAGTCCAACGATATACGCGCCCAGGTCCTGCGTTATAACCTGCTGAAGCTAAGACCCTATTATTAGAGAATTTATCTAATAGTTCACGTAGATATGCTGAGCCTAAGCGGATATTGGTATCAGGATCGGTAAGAGATCCGCTTCCTTGGTAGCTAAAGCCATTCTTCTTGGCCACCATTTGTGCAGTAGCTGGCATAAGTTGCATTAAGCCAGTAGCTCCAACGGGACTTCTTATAACAGGATTTAGCATACTCTCCTGACGGCTGATGCCATACAAATATGAAAGAGCAACTCCGCTTCTTTGAGCATGCGCGCGATAAAGATTCAAATAAGAGGTCGGGAAGCGGTAATCCAAAGCATCCCAACGCTTACCTGCTGCAACTGCTGAAATTGCCAAGGAATGATTGCCAGTACGCAACGCCCATTCAGCCATGGATAAAGCGGTCATTTCATCAGTATTAGTTGCAATCTCACGCCATTCAATAAACCTTGCAGGATCATTCATCGCATATAGCTCAAGAAAACGCTGTACTGAAGGAACATCAGTAAGCGAATCAGACAGGGTATCACTACGTTTTAAACTGGTATTTCCATAGTGAGGATTTTGTCCCATAAACTGAGCTGCTACGAAGCCAAAGAAGGATCTATCCTTAGCCACCTCTCGCATAAGTGCCAGACCTTCACTCTTTTTACCTGTATTAATAAGCCCGCGAGCCTTCCAGTACTGCCAGTTGACCTCGTTTAAGCCTCGCTCTCCCATGGCATCACACAGTGGCACAATATATTTCCACTGCTTATACCAGATAGCACGACGTAATCTTTTTTCAACTAACTCATCAGTCCACAGTGCTGCTGGTAGATTGTCATCTACCCATTGCAGATCAGCTAAAGTGCTTTGATAGCCCAAACGCCCAGAAGCGATAATGCCTAATATTTCATGACGCTCTGTTGAGGATAACTGAGCCTGATCAGAAAACACCGGCAGAGCCTCTGTTGCATCATTTGGATTTAAGGCTGCATAACGCTCAAAGGCTAGTACCTTGGCGCGACGGTTACTAAGCTCGATATATCTATCAGGAGTATCTGCAATTGATGCAGCCTCAATGGCAGCACTCTGCTCATTGCCTTCAAGTGACTGTGCTGCAGAATTTAGCTCAGAGGAGCTTGATTTACGGCGCTTTAACAAGGTCTCAAAACGTCTTGCCTTGGCGACATTAGTCATATAGCCCTTTGAAGCCCAAGCAGATAAAAGACCTGAGCAGGCCTCAGGATAAGCATTTGCTGAAACATAGAGCTTTGATGCAAAGGCAACAGCGGCACTGCCTCCTTTGTTGGTTTCCAAGGCGGCCTCATGCCAGCGACACTCTCTTGCCTTTTCCTTAACATTTAAATCAAGAGGTGAGCGATTGGGATAAGGCTCAGCTCCCATAATCTCAAGCACTCGTCTATACTGCCCCTGTCCTCCTAGCATATCTGCGTAGGTGTCGGTAAGCAGAAGAGATAACTCTCTATCACCACTATTTTTTACAAATCTCAGCGCAGCATTGTAGTTACTGCTTGAGACATTGGATTGCAGAAGATAGTAGTCAAGATAAACATTGAGTGCGTAATTTTTTAAAACTCCTGCCTTATAACGCTCAACCCCAGCCACATCTCCAGCTCTTGCCAAATCTCTTGCTTCCATGAAGGCCTCACGACGAGTTTGAGACTGTGCATCATAGGAAATAAAACCGTCGGATACCGGATTTTCAACAGCAGGCGGAATGGCACTACGAACTACAGTGCTTGATTTGGTCGTGCTCTTCTTATTTGCAGTTGCATTATTCTTTGTAGTCTTTGTTGAAGCAGTCTTCTTAGGAGCTGCCACCTTTTTTGAATTTTTTGCAGTGCTCTTGGCAGTTTTTGTCTGTTTACTGGACTTTAAGCTGTGATTTTGTTTCTGGGAGGCTTTTGTCTGAGAATAAGGCACAACCTTGCCATATTTAGCAGGTTGTGCAAGGGTTGGAGTTGTTGCGCATACGCACATTAAGGCTACTGCACAACCTGAAAGGATAAAGGTGGAGATCTTTTTAAACTTTGAAGAGCACTTCATGAAACTTGCCGTAGAAAATGAATTATCTGACATAAAAAACGCCCTAAGATTTTAACATCTTAAGGCGTTTGCGATTGATTTTCTTAGGTAATGTTACCGCTTATCAGCCAAAAATCTTAACATAGCCAACTGATACCAACACAAAGATCACGACCGGCAAGACGAGATGGAAATACCAGTAGACAATCTTGCTGTCTAAAACCTTAGGACCTACACCGGTATTAACCTCAGCTATGTACTTCTTCCAGCTCATACCAGTCTTGGCAGTAATAAAGATCACCATGAACAAGGAGCCTAGAGGCAATGTGTTGTTGGATACGATGAAGTCCTCTAGATCCATGAAGGTATCAAAGCCAAAGGGATGAATTGAATCCCAAAGGTTAAAGCTTAAAAGAGCCGGCATAGAGATCACCATGATGAAGATAAAGTTACATATCACCGACTTGACACGGCTGATGTTAAATACCTCCATGCAGATTGCAATGATAGACTCATAAACAGCTATCAGAGTCGACATAGCGGCAATCAACATAAAGAGGAAGAACAATGATCCCCAGACATAGCCACCTGCCATATTGGCAAAGACAGTAGACATGGTGACAAAGAGAAGGCTTGGACCTGCACCAGGCTCAACACCATAAGAGAAACAGGCAGGGAAAATAACAAATCCTGCCAATAATGCCACAATGGTATCCAAGACTGCGATCCAGATGCCCTCTGATAACAGGGTATGCTTCTTGTTTACATAGGTACCGAAGATCTCAATTGAGCCCTGACCTACTGACAGAGTAAAGAAAGCCTGTCCCATGGCAGCCCATAAGATCTCCATCAAACCGTTTTTCTCAATTGAGGAAAAATTAGGCTTTAAATAATAGGAAATACCCTCTGCAAAGCCTGGTAGCATAAATGAACGAGCGGACATGAACACAAGCAGTGCCAGTAATAAGATCATCAAAGGCTTGGTGATCTTCTCTAAGCCCTTTTCAACACCCATAGCCACGATCACAAAGCAGACTACAGTAACTGTAGTCATGCATACGAACATGGTAAGAGGATTTTTCAAAAGCTCATCGAAGGTCTGACCTGCGATCTCCTGCGTTAAGCCCTTTTCAAAGCCACCTGCGATGAATTCATAGCAATAATACAAAAGCCAACCGGTGATAAGGCCATAGAAAGCCATCAGGCAATAGGAGCCAGGAATCAACCAGAACTTATTTAGATGCCAGCGGGTACCAGGCTGCTCTAAGATATTGAAGGCCTTGGCAATTGAGCGTCTTGAAGCACGGCCAATTGAAAGCTCAACAGAGAGCAAAGGCACTCCTACCAGCAATAAAAAAGCAAGGTAGATCAAAACGAACAGGGCACCGCCATACTGACCGGTGATATAAGGGAAACGCCAAACGTTACCAAGACCGATGGCGCAACCTGCAGCAATTAGCAAGAAGCCCAAACGGGATGAAAATTGACTACGTTCTGCCATTTAAATAATTCTCCTTGGAACGCGTCTAGTTACCAAAAATTCCGATATAGCCCTGCACGAACAAAGCGGCAATAACAACAGGCAATACGAAACGATAATAAGTACGAGCAAACAAAGGTAGCTTTGCTCCCTTGCCGGTGTTCATCTCTTTTAGGTAATTATCAAAGCCCCAGCCACGCTTTAATACTACATAGAGCACATAACACATTGCACCTAGGGGCAAGATGTTCTGAGAGAGTACAAAGTCGTAGAGATCGAGTATTGATGACTCACCACCCATGGGATGAATGTCAGACCAGACATTAAAGCCCAGCATCACCGGTAATCCTAAAACAATTACTGCCACGAAGTTGTAGCAGACAGCGCGTATTCTTGAGATCCCAAAGAGATCCATTGAGATACCAATCAAGTTTTCAAACACAGCAATTAAGGTAGACACCGCAGCAAAGAGCATAAAGAGGAAGAATACTCCGCCCCAGATAGCACCACCTGCCATATTTGAGAACACGGATACCAGTGTCACAAAGATTAGTCCAGGCCCTGCACCTGGCTCGATGCCATAGCTAAAGCATGCCGGGAAAATCACCACACCTGCAAGCAAGGCCACGATGGTATCAAGGATAGTAATCATCAGTGACTCATAGCCTAAGGAGTAATCACGCTTCATATAGGATCCGAAGATCTGAATAGAGCCTACACCCAAGCCTAAGGTAAAGAAGGCCTGTCCCATGGCTGCAGATAAGGTCTCAGCTAAACCATGAGAGGTCATATTCTCAAAGTTAGGCATAAGATAGTAGGAAATTCCATCTTTAAAGCCAGGCAACGTAAAGGAGCGTGCAGCAAGTACTAGCAACAACAAAAATAGCAAGAGCATCAAAGGCTTGGTTACGCGCTCAACCCCCCTTCTTAATCCCATGGCACAGATGCCAAAGGAAAATAAGGTCACAGCAAGCGTACAAGGTAGCTGTAGACCAGGATTTGACAGCATCTGTCCAAAGATGGCACCTGCCTGACCCTGATCGAGCTTTTCACCAAATGCACCGGTAAAGGTCTGAATGGTGTAATAGAGCATCCAACCTGTGACTAATGAATAAAAGGCCATCAGCACATAGTTGCCGGCAATCATCCAGTACTTATGACGTCTAAAGGAAGATCCCGGAGTTAAAGTCTCAAAGGATGCACCAAGACTCTTGCGTGAGGCTCGGCCTACTGCAAGCTCAATTGAGAGCATGGGCAGACCTACCAGAAAGAGGAAAACCAAATAGACAATTACGAAGGCAGCGCCACCGTACTGACCTGTGATATATGGGAAACGCCATACATTACCCAAGCCGATAGCACAACCTGCAGTAATTAACAGGAAGCCTAGGCGGGTAGAAAAGCTCTCTCTATTTTGTGTCATTTTTACCTACTAACCGAAAACAGTAACGTAGCAGTTTGCCACCAAAACGATAATGATTACAGGTAAAACATAACGGAAGTAGTGCTTGCACCAATATGGCATCTTAAAGCCCTTACCACGATTAGCTTCCTCTAAATATTTATCAAAGCCCCAACCGTTCTTTAAGGTTACAAAGAGCACATAGAAGAGTGCACCTAGAGGCAGAATGTTATCGGAGATGATAAAGTCCTCTAAATCAAGAAAGGAGGAACTACCGCCTAGAGGATGAACATCTGACAGGTAGTTAAAGCCTAAAAGACAAGGCAGTGATATTGCCAAAATGATGAGGAAATTATAGGTTACAGACTTACGACGGGAAGTCTTAAATACCTCCATGCAGATGGCGATGATATTCTCAAACACTGCAATTAAGGTTGATAAAGATGCAAAGGCCATGAACAGGAAGAACAAGCCACCCCACAGCCAACCTAATTCCATGTGGGAGAAGATTGATACTAAGGTTATGAAGATTAAGCTTGGTCCCTGATCAGGCTGCACACCATAGCTAAAGCAGGCTGGGAAGATAATAAAGCCTGAGAGCAGAGCTACGATGGTGTCTAAAACTGCGATGTTTACAGATTCAGTAAGCAGAGTGTGGGAGGATCCTGCATAAGTACCAAAGATCTGAATAGCACCAATACCAATTGATAAGGTAAAGAAGGCCTGGGCCATAGCAGCAGATAAGATCTCAGTTAGAGGTTTAGTCTTAAAGATCTCAAGATTGGGTGCGAGGTAATAGCTTAAGCCCTCAGAGAAACCATCTAGGAACAAAGAGTGACCTGCAAGTGCAATAAGAAGCACGAAAAGCAGGATCATCATAGGCTTGGTGATACGCTCAACGCCCTTTCTTAAACCCATAGCACAGATACCAAAACCAATTGCAGTAACAGCAATCATGTTGATGAGCATGTCAGCAGGAGATGAAAGCATGGCACCAAAGGCAGCACCAGCATCTTCTGCGGAGGTATTAACTCCGAACTCACCTGAGAAGCCCTTGATAGCATAATATAGCATCCAGCCTGCAACTACGGTGTAGAAGGACATCAGCACATAGTTGCCTAAGATCATCCAGAACTTATTTACATGAAGCTTGGAGCCTGGCTGCTCTAAGATCTCAAATGACTGGGCAAGTGATCTGCGGGAGGCACGACCTACTGCCAACTCCATGGTCAGAAGCGGTAGACCACAGGCAACCAAAAATAACAAATAAATCAATACGAACAGGGCACCACCGTACTGACCTACAATGAAGGGGAATCTCCAAACATTGCCAAGACCAATAGCACAACCTGCAGCAATCAGCACAAAGCCTAGTCTTGAGGAGAAATGCTCTCTTGTAGCCATAAAATATTCCTAAAAAGGGACTTAAAAAAAACGATAAAAGCCCGGAGGATTTACCCTTCGGGCTTTTTGCATTGAAATCAATGCTTTAAATTATTATTCACGCTCTTGAGCATCAGTTGCTGCAGCCTCAGGTGCTACAGTTTCAGCAGTCTCTGGCTCAACTGCACTCTCAGTCTCAGCTACAGCCTCCTCAGCTACTGCTTCGGGAGCGGCAGACTCCTGCTGAGCGGCTTCTTCCTCACGTACTGCCTTGATAGAAAGACGGATACGATCCTGATTATCGATATCAAGCACCTTTACGCGAACGACATCACCCTGACGGAGGTAATCATTAACATTCTCAATACGCTCATCAGCAATCTGAGAGATGTGAACCAAACCATCACGGCCAGGAAGAATAGTAACGAAAGCACCAAAGTCAGTGATGCGAGCAACAGTACCCTCGTAGATCTTGCCAACCTCAACCTCAATTAAGAGATCGTTCACAGCCTTCACTGCCTGATCTGCAGAGGCCTGAGAGGATGCAGAAATCTTGACGGTACCATCATCATCAAGATCGATCTGAGAATTGGTGGCAGCCTGAATTGCGCGTACGTTGCAACCGCCCTTACCAATGATGTCCTTGACCTTGTTAGCAGGAACCTTAATGGTTACTACACGAGGTGCAAAAGGAGACATAACCTTACGAGGCTCAGGAATAGCACGGTTGATGATGTTCAAGAGGTGCTGACGAGCAGCATGAGCATCAGTTAAAGCCTGCTGCATGATCTCACGGGTAATACCATCAGTCTTGATGTCCATCTGCAAGGCAGTGACACCCTCACGGGTACCTGCAACCTTGAAGTCCATATCACCTAAGTGATCCTCATCACCCATGATGTCAGTTAAGATGGCAACACGATCGCCTTCCTTAACTAAGCCCATAGCAATACCTGCAACCTGTGCCTTGCAAGGAACGCCAGCATCATAAAGTGCCAAGCAACCAGAGCAGACAGAGGCCATGGAGGATGAACCGTTTGATTCAGTGATCTCTGAGACCAAACGAATGGTGTAAGGGAACTCCTCTAAAGTAGGAAGCACTGCACGTAATGCACGCTTTGCCAAACGGCCGTGACCAATTTCACGACGCTTAGGAGAGCCAATTAAGCCGGTTTCACCTACGCAATAAGGAGGGAAGTTGTAGTGCATAATGAAGCGGTCGGTACGGGTACCAGACATATCTTCAAAGGTCTGAGCATCACGCTCTGAACCTAAGGTGCACACGCCAATTGACTGGGTCTCACCACGGGTGAACAAAGCAGAACCGTGAGTACGAGGCAGAATGCCGGTAGCAACGGTGATAGGACGGATCATACGTAAGGTACGACCATCGATACGCTTCTCACCTGAGAGAATGCGCTCACGCACCAAATCACGCTCTAAGTTGAAGAAGATCTTAGCAATATCATTCTCGCGACCTTCATACTCAGCGTGCTCAGCAATTAACTTCTCAGTAACTTCAGTCTTAATTGCCTCTAAGGTGTTCTGACGCTCAAGCTTGTCAACAATGCGATAAGCCTCGCCTACGCGCTCTAAAGCTAATTCCTTAACAGCATCAATTAAAACAGTGTCTTTTGCAGGGGCAACCCAATCCCAAACAGGACGATTGACCTTCTTAACAAACTCTTCAATCTCTGAAACAACAGTCTGTAACTGCTCTTGGCCGTACATAACAGCACCAAGCATAACAGCCTCAGGCAGAATGTTAGCCTCAGACTCAACCATAACAACAGCTTTCTTAGAGCCTGCTACAACCAAGTCCAAATCAGATTTCTTCTGCTCAGAGGAGAGAGGATTTAGTACATACTGACCATCGATGTAGCCTACACGAGCTGCACCTAAGGGGCCCTGCCAAGGAAGACCAGAGGAGGCCATAGCAGCAGATGCGGCGATGATGGAAATAATATCAGTAGGAACCTCAGGGTTAGCGGACATTACAGTGACCACTACCTGAGTCTCATTGACGAAACCTTCAGGGAAGAGCGGACGAAGCGGACGGTCAATGAGGCGTGAAATCAAAGTCTCACCTTCGGTAGCGCGACCTTCACGTCTGAAGAAGCTGACAGGGATCTTACCTGCAGCGTAAGAGCGTTCCTGATAGTTTACGGTAAGGGGGAAGAAATCGCGGCCTTCAACTGATTCATTACGTTTGCAAACAACTGTTGCGAAAACCACGGTATCGTCCATAGATGCCATTACGGCTGAATCTGCTTGACGACCAATAGCACCGGTTTCCAAGGTGATATTGTGCCTTCCGTATTTGAAGGTATGGGTGATAGGCTTTAAGTTCATCAAAAATCTCCGAAAAGGTCTGCTTATTTCTTTCTTTACGACAGTCTCTTTTTTGCAGACCGCTTTCTAAAAATTGGGCGGCCATATAGGCCGCCCGTGCCAGCCGCTAAAATTAGCGACGGAGCTTCAATTTTTCGACGATGGCAGTATAACGGCCATAGTCCTTGCTCTTGAGGTAATCTAAGAGCTTACGACGCTGTGCAACTAGGTGCAACAAGCCGCGACGGCTGTGGTGGTCCTTCTTGTGGGCCTCAAAGTGAGGCTGCAAGTCAACGATACGGGCGGTGATGAGTGCAATCTGCACTTCAGGATAGCCAGTATCCTGAGGATTACGGCCAAACTCAGCTACAATCTTGGCTTTAGCTTCGGTAGTTAACATTTTTTGCTCCTTTGTGATGACAAATGTTACGCTTGAAGTCCGATCACAAACTCAGAATCAAGCCGCAGTATTTTAACATAGTTCTAGGCTTTTTCTGTGGGTAAAGCGTCCACGCGCGCTAATTCTTGCCCATATGCTCAATCAAGGTGCTATCAAATTTGGACAAAATGTACGTAAACTTACCTTAAAATCAGTACTTAAGAGTGATTCTCATCCTCATCAACTAGACATTTGTACTGCCCTACTCCGCCTAAGAAAAGTTTCAAAATGTGAGATTTTTCAAAATTTCATAGTCAAATGAAAGGCTTGTTTTTAGATACGCTTGTAAAGGTCAAAAACATGCGTCGTATTTTTCGTATAATTTCGCTATATACACACAAATAAAGTCAAATATTTTTGGGGACTAAAAGATGATAACCGGAAGCGTGAAGAACAAGATTGATGCCATTTGGGATATTTTCTACTCAGGTGGTATCAGCAATCCGGTGACAGTTATCGAGCAAATTACCTACCTCATGTTCATCCATGATCTAGCAGCCTTTGATGAAGGTAAAGAAAAATTTAGCCGCATGATAGGTACCCCTTATGAATCCATTTTTAAGGGTAAGGAGGATCTGCGTTGGAATAACCTTATCCATATGACCGATCCAGAGGATCTACGTGATGCCATCATTGATGACATCTTTCCTCTTTTAAAGTCACTTAATGCCAACGAAAAAAGTGCCTTTGCTCGTTACATGAAGGATGCTACCTTCAAAATTGAATCCCCACAGAAGGTACTTACTATCATAACCGCCATGGATGAGCTCTATAAACTTGAGGATGAGCATAAGAACCTTACAAAAGAAGATCTGCGCGGTGATATATATGAGTACATGCTAGGAAAGCTTGCCGTTTCAGGCGATCTAGGACAGTTCCGTACCCCTCGTCATATCATTGCCATGATGGTAAAGCTATTAAAACCAACTTTAAGTGACAATGTATGTGATCCTGCCTGTGGTACTGCAGGCTTCCTTGTTGAAACTGCTCGCTATATAAAAGAGAGCTTTAAAGATGAACTCTTAAAGAAAGAGAACCTTGCCTACTTTAATAAGCAGATGTTCACAGGCTACGATATTGATCGCACTATGCTTCAAATTGCGGCCATGAACCTCATGCAGCACAATATTGAAGATCCTAATATCAGCTATAAAAATGGTCTTATCGTTGTAGCTGACAATGAGACTGCTGAAGAGAATGCCTATAGCATCGTGCTTGCTAATCCTCCTTTTAAAGGCAGTATTGAAAAGGAAACCATTGCTCCTGATTTAAAGGCAGTTACAAATACCACCAAAACTGAACTCCTCTTTATTGCAGCTTTCCTAAAGCTACTTAAAGTTGGTGGTCGCGCTGCAGTAATTGTTCCAAGTGGAGTACTTTTTGGAAGTTCTAAGGCTCATCTCTCCATACGTAAAGAGCTTATCGACAATAACTGCTTAAAGGCAGTTATATCCATGCCATCTGGTGTATTTAAGCCCTACGCTGGTGTATCTACTGCTATTCTTATCTTTAATAAAACCGGACATGGTGGTACTGAGAATGTCTGGTTCTATGACATGCAAAATGACGGATTTAGTCTTGATGACAAGCGTCAAAGCATTGAAGAGAACGATATACCAGACATTATTGCAAGATATGAAGATCTTGAGGGAGAGAAGGAGCGCAAGCGTACCGAAAAGAGTTTCTTAGTATCCAAAGAGGAGATCGTAGAAAACGGCTACGACTTATCAATCAACAAATATCGCGAAATCGAGATTGAGGAAGAAGAACTACCTTCATCTGATGAGATCATGAAAGAACTCTTAGAACTTGATAAACAATTCCATGAACAGCTGATCGAATTAAACGATATGCTCTCTAATAAGGAAGGAGAGTAAGTATGTTGTTGAAGGCTGTATTTCGAGAGATGTTTGGTTCGGTAAATATCACAGCTCAAAAATCAAATTGGTTAAAACTAAAAGATATTGGAGAAGTGGTCGGAGGAGCCACTCCAAAAACAACAGAATCTAAATTTTGGAATGGACCTTATAAATGGATTACCCCTGCTGAAATTTTTCAAGACTCTTATTGGATAAGTAATACAGAAAGAACATTAACAGAAGAAGGAATTAACAGCAGTGCACTGAAAGTTCTTCCACCAAATACAGTTCTTCTTACATCAAGAGCCCCAATAGGTAAAACCGCATTAACTGCATGCAATATGTACTGCAATCAAGGATTTAAGAATATTATTTGCTCTGAAAAAATTAATCCTGAGTATCTGAATTACATTCTTCATAACAATAGTGATTATCTAAATTCTTTAGGCAGAGGTGCGACTTTTAAAGAGGTCTCCAAAAGTATTGTTGAAAATATTAAAGTCCCAGTCCCTGTAGTTAAAAAACAAAAACAATTCGTTTCCTATATCCACCAAAAACAAAAAGTAGAAGCAACTCTTCAGTTGATGCTTGAGAAACTTGAGCTTCTGAAGAAAGCCAAGTTCAAGGAAATGTTTGGTAACCATGTTTCTACAGTCATGCTTGGAGATTGCTGTGAAATTCACGCACGCATCGGTTGGCAAGCATTAACTCAAAAAGAACATATGCAATCTGGCCAATATATGTTGGTTACAGGCACTGATTTTGTAAACAATAGTGTTAACTATGATACCTGTGTATATATATCCAAAGAACGTTACGAAATGGATCTAAACATTATTTTGAAAAATGATGACATACTAGTTACAAAAGATGGAACGATAGGAAAAGTAGCCATTGTAAAAAATCTTTCCAAACCTGCAACGCTTAACAGTGGAATTTTTGTTATTAGACCTGATAATCGTTTTGATAAAGAATACATCGCGGCTGTATTCAAGGGAAATTTGTTCAGTGCCTTTGTCGATAGCGTCAAAACGGGAGCAACAATAAAACACCTTAATCAAAACAAGCTAGTAACTTTTAAAATACCAGTCCCCTCTTTAAAAGATCAACAAGCATATTCAAAAATACTTGCTCAAATAGAACATACTAAGCAAAAGATCACAAAAGCTTTATTAAAGCTAACTGATAAAAGCTAAGAGGAAATCATGGGCAACTTCGATTTTCTTCGCAAACAAGCAATCTTCAAAAGCTTTGCAGACATTGCTATCAAAGCAGAGCCTCTAGTTATCTTTGATCCAAACGTAGCCATTGTTCAATGCAGAAAAGCACTCGAAAGTGCTACTACTTGGCTTTATTCTGCAGATAAGACACTTGAAGTTCCCGCTGTTACCAATTTAGTCAACCTACTTAGTAACTATAAATTTAGACGTCTAGTAGGCGAGGATATAATCTCACAGCTACATATCCTAAGAAAAGCCGGTAATAATGCTGCACACAACGTCTGCCAATACACTGCAGGCGATGCTATACAGCTACTAAATTTCCTTTTTAACTACCTTGATTGGATCGATCAAAATTACGGTGGTGGACCTGCTTTTAGACGTTTTTCAAAAGAGCTTGTTATCAATCAAAGAAAAATAAGCTCAGCCACGAATACATATGCTGTACCAAAAGATACAACTGCACAAAATGTCTCTATTCCAACTCCTGCACCAAAGCTACATCTAAATAAAAATAAATCGAAGATAGATGTCCCACCTATTAAGACTCAAAATGATGAGCAGGAAGCGCTGGCATTAAAAGAAGAGATTGAGAATTACAAAAAACGTATTGCCGGGCTCGAACTACAAGTTGAACTCAATACAAAGAAAGAACAAAACCAAGATAAATATACAAAACCTGATACCGATATTTCTGAGGCTGAAACTCGTAAGTTCTTAATTGATGAGCGTCTTAAAGATGCCGGATGGAAATTAGGTAAAGACTGGTTAAACGAAGTACCAGTTAGTGGCATGCCCACCACAACCGGTACCGGTCGCATCGATTACGCCCTCTATGGTGATGACGGTAAGGTACTGGCAATTATCGAGGCTAAATCAGTATCCCATGATCCAAGAGAAGGTCGTCACCAAGCAGAGCTTTACCGCAAATGCTTAATTGCCAAAGATCCTAGTTGTGATCCTGTGATCTTTTTAACAAACGGCCATGAGATATTGCTTCACGATGGACTTTTCCCACAGGAGCGTCAGATCGCCACCTTCTTTTCAAAAGAGGATCTGATCTCACGTCTGCATCGTAAGCATACCAAGGACTTTGACTTTACCGTACTTGATAATATCTGTGGGCGCTATTATCAAATAGAGGCAATTCAGGCTACCAGTCATGCCTTTGAAAATCTTAAGCGAAAAGCTTTGCTAGTGATGGCAACAGGCACTGGTAAAACCAGAACTGTTCTAGGTCTAATAAAAGCCTTAACCAAAGCAAGTTATGTTAAAAACGTATTATTCCTAGCTGATAGAACCGCACTGGTAAATCAGGCTTTTGCCAGTGCCAAACTTTTATTAAAAGATTATCCCCTAGCAAATCTTTCTGATGATCATGCCAAGCCTGAGGATAAGAATGTCAGTGCACGCATTGTCTTTTCTACCTACCCAGCCATGATGAATGCCATTGATAATGCCCGTAACAAGGATAATCTGCGCATCTTTACCCCAGGACATTTTGATCTCATTATCTGTGATGAGGCCCATCGCTCTATCTATAACCGCTATCAGGCTATCTTTGAATATTTTGACAGCCTCTTAGTAGGACTTACCGCAACACCTAAGGATGAAATCGATCGCAATACCTACAGCATCTTTGATCTGTCAGATGGCGATCCTACCTACTATTACTCCTACGAGCGTGCCGTAGAGGAAGGCTATCTTGTGGATTATCACGTCCTAAAGTACAAGACTGACTTTATGAGCAATGGCATTCACTACAGTGATTTAAGTGATGATGACAAGCTACGTTGGGAAGAAACCTTCGGATCTCTATCTGATGAGAATGATGCAGTCCCTACTGATATTCCGGCTGCAGCAATTAACAAATGGGTTATCAATGAAGACACCATAAGAAAGGTTTTAAATGAGCTCATGACTCATGGCCTTAAGATTCAAAACAACGATCTTATTGGTAAAACCATAATCTTTGCCAAAAACCACAAGCATGCCGAAGCTATTAAAAAAGTTTTTGACAAAACCTACCCAAGCTATGGTGCTGAATTCTGTACGGTAATTGATCATCAAATTAAATACCACGATCACCTAATTGAGGAATTTAAAAAGCCTAAATTACCAAAGCCACAAATTGCTGTATCTGTAGATATGCTAGATACAGGCATCGATGTCCCTGAATGCTTAAATTTAGTGTTCTTTAAGCCCGTATATTCTCATGCCAAATTCTGGCAGATGATCGGCCGTGGTACTAGGTGCTGCAAAGGTCTCATAGACGGATCTGACAAAAAATACTTTCTCATAGTCGATGCCTGCCGCAACTTTGAATTTTTTGAAGAAAATGAAAAAGGCATGGACGGAGTGTTGGTAAAACCGCTTATACAACGCACCTTTGAAACAAGATTGCATCTTTTGCACTCCATGGAGCAATACCATACCCATGATGAAGGACAGCAGGAGTGTATCAATGAAGCAGCAAGCGATCTTGCTGATTTAATTAAAGCAATTGATACCAAAACCTTTGGTGCCCTAAGCCATAGTAAGGCCATTACTCATTACTCAAAGCCTGATAACTTTAAAAAGCTTGATGAGCTTACTCTTGAGGAGAGCTGTGCAGAGCTTGGCCCCTTGCTTCATGCAACCTTACAAGAGGATATCAGCATCAGACGCTTTGACAATCTGATGTTCAACCTCGAGCTTGCCTTTGTAACAGGATCTCAAGCTAATTTAAAAAAAGCGCTCAAAGGCTTAAGAAATATTGCAGATGAGCTTTTAAAAACAGATCTGCCTCAGGTTAAAGCCAAAGAGATCTTAATAAGAGCCATCTTAGATGACGAGTTTTCTAAAAATCTTAGCGTTAAAAGCTTAGAGGCCTTGCGCAAGGCTATACGCGAGTTGGCAGTCTTCGTAAATGAAACAGGATCTAGCAAGGGTGTATATATCACTGACTTTGAAGATCAGACTGAAAACGAGGAATATGAGGAAAACTATGGTTCAACTCATGCAACAGATAATTCCTTTGATGCCTATAAAGCAAGACTTGAACGCTATGTACGCGCTCACATAAATGAAGGTGCTATTGCTAAACTTCACACCAATCAGCCACTTAATAAGCAAGATCTATCAGAGCTTGAGGAGATCCTATGGGATCGTATAGGAAGTCGCGAGGAGTATCAAAGGGAGTACCAAAATAACGACTTTGGTCTTTTAATCCGCAAGATTGTAGGATTAGATGAAAGATCTGCCCAAGATGCATTTGCAAACTTTCTAACCCATAACAGCCTAAATGCCGAGCAAAGTGCATTTTTACAATACATCATCAAATACATTGTACAAAACGGCTTTATTGATGAGCCACAGCAGATCATGCAGGCTCCTTATGATCCAACAACTGTATGTGCATTATTTGGTAACGATGTACAAATGCTACAGGAGCTCATGCTCAAGGTCATACCTCAAATCAAGCAAAACGCTCAAGCAAACGAAATAGCTATTTAACAGGAGCAACTAAAATGAATAAACAAGAGTTAATGTCATTAAAAGGGCTTCCTGTAGGCTACGATTCTTATAACGAAGTTATCAATGATGGCTTTTACTATGTAGATAAAACTCCTTATATCAAG